>NZ_RQYW01000001.1 GCF_003932895.1 Leptotrichia sp. OH3620_COT-345
CTCATTGTCACCCTCATATTTCTGTTATTGACTGTAAAATTTTTTTAATCCTCAAAAATGTTTGTTATATTTGAAAAACTGCAAACTTACTATACATAGACATCAGTTTTTTTGAACAGGATAATACTGTATTTTCTCGGAAAAATTTTGAGTATCGGAGAATAAAAATAATATAAATGATTTCAAATAAGAATTAAAAATATAGTTAAATAGATACGTAAAACTAAAATAGAAGTTAAAATCGGACATTCAAATTATTCAACAAAAAAATACGGGAATAAACATAAAGAAAAATTATTGTTTGAGTAAAACAAGTTTATGATTTTTTAGTGCATGAAATGTTTTTTAATATGAAATAATTTAAGTTGGATAGTTTTTAGTGTAATTTTTTTATAAAAAAGGTTGGAAAAATTTATTAATTTTTAAAAAATTAATATTTTTTAATTAGAGTAATAAATATAAAATTAAAAAAGGAAGTATTTTAAAAATAATTATTTTTTTATTTTTAAAATAGCTTCCTTTTTCAAAATAATTTGTAATATTAACATTTCTTGTCATCGATAAATTCATCATCAATAAACTTTTTAAGACTTTCGGGCATATTTTCAATTAAAGGGTTTTCACTATTTTTATTGCTGTTATTTTTGAAATTTTTATCTGAATTTCGGTCATTTTTATTTTCAGAAATATCGCTACCGAATATTTCTCTGAAAAAGCCTACCTCAAGTTCTCTGGAAAATACATTTTTCAATATAATCATAACAACGGGACCTATGAGAAATCCCATTATTCCGAAAAATTTAAATCCCGAATACATAGAAATCAATGTTACTAGAGGGTGAACTCCTATATTTTGACTTATAAGTTTAGGTTCCATTATTTGCCTTACAGATAACACAAGAAGATAAATCAAAATCAAAGCCAGTCCTAACTTTATATCTCCCAATAAAAATGATATTCCCGCCCAAGGAAGTAAGATCGCTCCTGCTCCCAGTATCGGTAAAGCATCAATCAGACAAATTACAATTGATATTAATAGAGGATAGGGAATATTAAACTTCAAAAAAAACAGTAAATTAAAAGAAATCAAAAGTTCAAAAAAGCATATTGTCATAAGAATAATCTGTGCTTTAATATAAGAACCTAAAACTGTAAACATTTCTTTTTTTATATTATATATTTTTTTTAGCCATAATTCAGGGAGTTGTTGTTCCAAAAATTTTAAAATTTCTTTTTTATCAAGACTTATAAAAAAAGTTGAAAGTACAGTAATGCATATATATATTATTATTGTGGGTATGGAAGTTACAAAATAGATGAGTCCGTTTATAAAACTTCCTATTTTGGAAGAACCGAGCGAAATAACTCCTGTCACGGAATTTTTAATCTGGTTTGTAAATCCTTTAGGCAAATATCCTAAATAAATATATCCCTGATCAATCGCAGCTGTCCATAATTTTTTAAAATCTTCAGTATAAGTATTTATATTTTTTGAAAGTTTATAAATTTCTCCGAATAAACGAAGAGAAACAATACTTATAAAACTTAGAAAAAAAATTAAAAATATTACTATTGAAGTAATGGTAGCTATTTTTTTTGAAAATTTTAATTTTCGTCGGAGAAAGTTTCCGAAAGGTTGAATTATTATTGAAAAAAATACAGCTATTACAAAAGGAAAAAGAAATATCCCTAATTTAAAAAGTAAAAGTACTACCAAAAGTACTAATACTATATATAAAATAAAATAAAGTTTTTTAAAATCAAATTTTTTATACTCAGACATAATTACCCCTTTAATAAAATTGTGTATGTTATATTATAGACTATATAATTAAAATTGTAAATATAATTTGATATTTTGTTTTTATATTTTCTTTTATTGATTACAATAGCGTTGTATATTATTGTTATATCTTTTCGTACAGTTTTTTACATATACGAAAAGAAATACTTTTACTTTAATTTGTAATACAGATTTTTTCTTTTTTTAATGTTTTCACAATATCTAAAAATCTTTATAGATCAAATTAAAATTGACATAATTTTAAAAAAATGATACTATAAGATATGTCTAATAGTAATATTAAATTGTAAATAAATATTTACCGAAGGTAAATCTTTAAAATCCAGTAATAGATTAAGGAGGTTGAGAAAGTGTTATGAAATATATTGTATTAGGGATACTAATACTGAAAAAAAGTACGGTTTATGAAATACGAAATATAATCAAAGAAAATTTTAAATCAATGTGCAGTGACAGTATGGGAAGTATTCAAGCATCATTGAAAAAACTTCTTTCAGAAGAAATGATAATTTTTAAGAAGTACACTGAAAGGAATATAAATAAAAAAGTTTATTACATTACTGAAATAGGCAGAAAAGAATTTTTAGAATGGATAAAAACACCTTTAAATATGGGACAAATGAAAAATATAGAATTGGGAAAACTTTTATTTATGGGATTAGTTCCTAAGGAAAAACGTTTACTTTTAATAGAAGAAATCATAAAAAATTTAGAAAAAGAAATTTTCTATTTAAAAAAAATAATGAAAAAACAGAAAGAATTCAAGGAAAGAGAAAAATTAACAGAATATTTTAAAAATAATCAAGAATACAGTGAAAAAATAATGGAAGCCAATCAAAGTAAAACAATAGATGAAAGTATTTCTGAAATTTATCAATATGAAATTTTGACACTTCAGTTAGGAATTGATACAACAGAGTTTTATGTAAATTGGTTTAAAAAAGTCAAGAAAAACATAAAAAAAGGTGATATTAAAATATTAAAAATATAGAAAATATAACAATGTAAAATTTATGTTTTCTCAAATTGAAAAATGTTAATAAAATTTAAAAAATCTTTATTTACTATTTTTAAATTATTTATACTTAAAAAAATGTATAATAAAATTTATATATAATAAAAAACATTTTCTAAGTATACAGGAGTAGAGTAAGTTGTAATTTTAAAGAGAAAGGGGGACACTTATGCCGAAATCGATTTATAAAAGAAAAATCAGTAAAAGTCGGTTTTTGTTTTTATTTCTTATAAGTGTTTCAGTATGCGGAGCTAATTTGGATGATGTAATTTCCGAATATGAAAAAAAATCATACACAACAAAAATCAATGAAGCAAATTTGAAAACATATGATATTAAAGAAAAAGCGCTAAAAAAAGGAGATTGGAATGCAATAAAATTCAGTACCGAAAATGCTTATGAAAAGAGCAGGAGCTATGATGGAATAAATATAAATAACAGTATAACTTTCGGAATATTGTATTATAAAAACGGATATAATTTTACAGATAAAAAATTTACAGAAAATAAAATTGGAATATCAAAAACTCTGAATGATTTTTTTTATAGTGATACGAAACATAATACAAATGTAAATAATATATCCAGAAACATACAGAAAATTATTAATGAAACATCTAAAAACGATGAAATACGTAATTTGATTGACTTATATAAAGAATATAAAAATAAAGAAAAAGAAGTATCGCAAAATAAAATATCCGTTGAAGGAAAAAAGAAAGATTATAATATTTTAACAAAAAAATATCAATTGGGTACGGCTACAAAATTTGATTATGACTTGGCAAAAACAGAATATGAAACTGCACAGCTGAAATATGAAAATACCGAAAGGGAATTAAAGATATTAAATGAAAAATTTATGATTTATAATGTTTCAATACCGAAAACTGAAAAGCTCGAGGACATAAAAGCTATTGAATTGAAAAAGGAAGATTTTTATGGATTAAAATTATCGGAAGCCCAAAAAATAAAATTAAATGAAAACTTATATGAAGAAAGAATGAAAAAAGAAAAATTTGACTATAATGTGCCAAAAATTACCGCGGATGCAGGTTATTCCTTTAAAAATGATTCTGTCACAGTAGGTTTGGGGATTACAAAAACTTTTAAGTTATATAATGACACAATAGAAGATTTAAAGAATGAAACTGAAAAACTTAAGCTGGAATATGAACGGAAAAAAAATGAGATACTTTCCAATGCAGGGCAGGAAATACTAAATTATACAACTTATCAGACAAATGTATTAATCAGTAAAAAAAATTTGGAGATTTCAAAGCAGGATTATGCAATCTTTTTTAAAAAATACGAGCTCGGTACAGACACATTTGCAAACTATGTAGAAAAAAGAAACGTATATGAAAAAGCGGTTATAGACTATGAAATAGCTAAAAATGAATTAGCGGCATTTACAAGAAAAATTAAATATTACAAATAGAATAAGTTGAAAGAAAAATAATATGAGGTGATTTTGTGCTAAAAAAGAAGATGAAAGAAATTTATAAATATCTTAAAGGAAAGACGATAGTTTTTTTAATTTTAGGAGTAATATTTTTAATTGCCTGCGGAAAAAAGAAAGAAGAGAATGTATATGAGGTTACAACAGTAGAAAAAGGGGATATAAGTCTTTCTATCGAAAAAACCGGACAAGTAGTTTCTGAAAATGAAGTTTCTGTTTACACTACTGCAAATCAGAGAGTGAATAAAGTATTTTTCAAAGCCGGGGATAATGTAAAAAAAGGCGATATTGTACTGACTTTTTATCCTGTGGATAAAAATGAACTTCAAAGAAAAATACAGATAAAAAGTCTTGAAGTGCGACAAAAGCAGAGAGATTTGAGAAATGTTTCAGAACTGAAAAAAATTGGAGGAGCTTCTGCAGTATCTGTAGATGATGCCAAAATTGCCTTACAGACTGTACAACTTGAGCTTTTATCGCTAAAGGAAGATTTTGCTTTAATAGTAGATCATATAAAAAGTCCGGTTGACGGGGTTATCACAGCTATGACTGCTGATGAAAATTATCGTGTAAATACGGAAACTACTTTGTTTAAAGTATCAGATGTAAAAAATATGAAAGTCGAAGTAAATTTGTCCGATACACAAATAAAAGATATAACACCGGGACAAAGAGTTGAAATTACTTCGGATTCATTGCCTGACGGAGAAAAAATAGACGGTGTCGTTTCTCAAATTTCAGGTGTGTCGGTCAAAAGTACAAATTTAGATGAAAGTAATACTACTGTAAGCATAAAATTAAATAATTCCGGAAATTTAAGACCCGGCACAACCATAAATGCAACTATTTTTTATAAAGAAAGTAAAAATGTGTTAAAAATACCGTATAATTCCGTAATAAATGAAAATAATAAATTTTATGTATTTTTAGTTGGAAATGATAATAAAATAAGCAAAAAAGAGGTAATTTTAGGAAACGGTGACGATTCCTATTATGAAGTTGTAAGCGGAATTTCAAGCGGGGAAAAAATTATTGCTGTAATTGATGAAAACTTAAAAGACGGAGAAAAAATAAAAATAGCAGATCCGAATAAAAAAACGAATGGAAAAGGCAATAAAAAAGGAAATAGCAAGCCTAATAAAAATAATAATAGAGACAAAGATTCGGAAAGAAATCCTCCTCAATAAAAATAAATTTTTAAAAGGAAAATAATTATGATAGACGTAAAAAAAATAGTTAAAATTTATAAAAACGGCAATATGTCATTGGAAGTTCTTAAAGGTCTTGATCTTTATGTAGGAAAAAATGAATATGTAGCACTTATGGGTCCTTCAGGAAGTGGAAAATCTACATTTATGAACATACTCGGTTGTCTTGATAAATTAACTTCAGGAAAATATATACTTGACGGAGTTGATGTTTCAACAATGAAAGGTGATCAGCTTTCAGTAGTAAGGAATGAAAAAATAGGATTTGTTTTCCAGTCATTTAATTTGCTTCCCAAACTTTCCGCTCTTGAAAATGTAGCACTTCCGGCACTTTATGCAGGAATAAAAAGAGAAGAAAGATACAAACGAGCTGAAGATGCTTTAAAAAGTGTGGGTTTGGGAGAAAGAATTCATCATAAACCTAATGAAATGTCAGGAGGACAGAGACAGAGAGTCGCCATAGCAAGAGCAATAATAAATAATCCCAAAATACTTCTTGCAGATGAGCCTACAGGTAACCTTGACTCAAAATCAGGAGAAGAAGTACTTGAAATATTCAAAACATTAAATGAACAGGGAACGACAATAGTTATGGTAACTCATGAAGAAGATGTGGCTCAACACTGTAAAAGAATAGTAAGGTTAAAAGACGGAGTTATTGAATCCGATTATATTGTTACTGATAGGAAAGGGGAATAAATGGATTTTTTTGAATCATTGAAACTTGCTGTAGGTAATCTTTTCAGTTATAAAATAAGATCATTTCTGACTATGCTCGGAATAATAATCGGAATCGGAGCTGTAGTTATGATGTCTTCTCTTGGTGCAGGGGTTAAAGAGAATATAGTAGGTGATTTAAACAAACTTGGATTAGGAAACTTTCAAGTATCTATAGACACTTCACCGGGGCAAACATATAAAAGCGGTGATTTACTAACTCCAAAAGATATTTCAGATTTAAAGAGAATAGAAGGTGTTGAAGGGGCTTCTCCCACATCTGAAGCATTTGCAAGAATAGAAATAGGAAAAAAAAGAAAAACTTTTATTGCTACCGGAGTAACTGAAGATTCTTTTAAAATTTATAATTATACAATACTTAAAGGAAGAAAATTTTTGCCTTCAGAATATAAAAAAGACGGTAAATATTTAATATTGGACAATACTACTGCTAAAGAGATATTTCAGGAAGAAAATCCTATTGGAAAAAAGATTGTTTTGAATTTCAGGAGAAACAGACAGATTGTAACTGTAATCGGAATATATAAAAATCCTCTTGAAAACTTAGGTGGTGGCGGTGAAGATGTGCCTGTATTCGGACTTCTTCCAAATAATTATATAAACCACTTAAACGGCAATGAAGGAAATAAATTTACAAGCCTTGATTTGAAAGCAGCTGATCCTAAAGAACTGAATATAGTTATGGAAAGGGTAAAAAATTTTCTTGAAAAAAGAGGAAGTAAAAGTCAAATTTACAATGTCCAAAATATTGCTCAAGGACTAGACGAATTTAACAACATACTTAATATGCTTTCTCTCTTTATAAACGGAGTTGCAGCAATTTCTCTTTTTGTGGGAGGTATAGGAGTAATGAATATTATGCTTGTAAGTGTTACCGAGAGAATAAGGGAAGTAGGTTTGAGAAAAGCCATAGGTGCAAAAACACGAGATATTCTTTCTCAATTTCTTATAGAAGCAGTTATTCTGACTTTTTTTGGAGGCATAATGGGAATTTTTACAGGATATGGCGGAGCACTCCTCATTGGATTCTTCATAAAGACAGCTCCTATTTTAAGTCCTGTAGTTGTAATAGTTTCTTTAATTGTCTCAACTATGACCGGACTAATTTTTGGAGTATATCCTGCTAAAAAAGCTGCAAATCTTGATCCTATTGAAGCTTTAAGAGTTGATTAGCTAAACATTTTACAAATCAGAATAAAAGTTATTCTGATTTTTTAATGAAATATAAAAAAAAATAAGGTATAATTTCTATATAATGAAATTAAACTTTTTTATTTAAGGAGCGAGAAATGCAAAAAAAGAAAATAATTCTGGATTGCGATCCGGGACATGATGATGCTGTAGCAATAATGGTAGCAGGACTACATAAAAAATTTGATTTAATGGGTATTACAGTAGTAGCAGGTAATCAGACATATGAAAATGTCACTAACAACGCACTTAAAATATGTGATTATTTTGATTTTGATATTCCCGTTTATGGAGGAATGAAAGGTCCATTAATAAGAAAACAGATTATTGCAAGTGATTTTCACGGCAAGACAGGACTTGACGGGATAAAACTTCCTGAAACTTCAAGAAAAATAGAAAAAGAAAATGCAATTGATTTTATTATAAATTCTCTTTCAGAAAGTAATGAAAATGATAAAATTACTTTAATTCCTGTAGGTCCTTTGACAAATATTGCTATGGCATTAAAAATAAAACCCGAAATAAAAGAAAAAATTGAAAAAATAATATTAATGGGAGGAAGCTGTTCAGAAGGAAATGTAACTCCTTATGCAGAATTTAATATTTATGCAGATCCTGAAGCTGCACATATTGTATTTTCATCAGGAGTTCCTATAATTATGATGGGACTTGATATTACAAATAAAACAATGCCTAATGAAGATATCATAAGTAAAATACAAAACATAAATACAAAAGAGGGAAATTTCCTGAATCAAGCATTACATTTTCCGAAAAGATATGATGAAAATGGAAAATTTTTATATCATACTCTTCATGATGTAGTGACATTGATATATCTAATTGATGAAAGTGTAGTAAAATTAGAGAAAATTAACTGTAGAATAGAATTAAAAGATGACAAAAAATACGGTCAGACTGTATGTCGTAAATATGATTGTCAAAAGAAAGAAATATTTGAAGAAAAATCGGAAATTTATGCAGGAATTGAAATAAATCTGGATAAATTTTGGGATATTATTTTTGAAGTGATAGAGGTATATTAAAAAATAAATTAAAAATTCTAATAATTTTAAATTTATTATTGATTTCTTTGAAAATTAGAATAAAACATATTATATTAATAAAAATCAAATTAACAAATACATATCTAAAAAGAAGATTAATTATAAAAACTAAATTTAATGCAGATTCAGTTAAATAAAATAAGCTGTTTAAAAAAATATTAACTAAAAGAGAATAAGAAGAGAGTAACTTTCAATAAATAATATAAAAAATTAAAAATAAGAGATAAGAGGGAAACAAAAGGGAAGTTTAACCATCAATTTAAGCAGCAAGTAGTAATAAAATTTAATGTAAAGAAATAAAATTAATATTGTATTAAGAAACGTCTATAAATCAAAAAGGGGGAAGTGTTATAGATATAAAAACAGAATATGGATTTATTCATAAATTTTAATTGTTTGGGTAATTGTACAAATAAAAGAGTTCTAAACAAAACACGGATTACTTTATAATAAATTAATATGAGTAGTAGAAATGGATAATCCGGAAAATAATAAAAGTTATATATGTAATCGGACAGAAAAAAATCCCTCAATATTCAAATTATTTTAACAAAAAAATAAAAATGAGTGTAAAAAATCACCGTATTTAGATAAAATAGGTTTGTGATTTTTTAGGGAGAGTAATATTTTTGAATATAAAATGATTTATGTTGGGAAATTTTTTGTTAAACTTTTTGCAAAAAAATTTATAATTTCTCTTGATTTTTTGAAAAAATGAGGTATATTTATATTAAGGAACTTATGTAAGCGGTTACATTTTTAGATTTATTGAAGAAATGGAGGTGATAAAGTGAAAAAAGCTCTTGTAATAGGAAGTCTAAACATGGATATGACTGCAAAAGTTGAAAAGCTTCCTAAACTGGGAGAAACTATTTTCAGCAATGAATTTTATGAAAGCTGCGGAGGTAAAGGAGCAAATCAGGCAGTCGCAATCGCAAAATTAGGAATGAATACCACTATGATAGGAATGGTCGGAAATGATTTTCAAGGAGAAAAACTTATTGAAAATCTTATTAAACATAATGTCAAGGCTGATAACATAATAAAAAGTGATGAATTGACGGGAAGAGCTGTCATAACGGTTGATAAAAACGGAAATAACAATATCATTGTTATTCCCGGCAGCAATTTTAAAATTACAAAAGAACATATACAAAATAAAGAAAAAATAATATTTGAAAGTGATATAGTCATATTACAGAATGAAATTCCTATAGATGTTGTCGAATTTTCTTTAAAAAAAGCAAAGGAATTGAATAAAATTACTATATTCAATCCTGCTCCCGCAACTGAACTTTCTTCTATAATTTATGAAAATACTGATTATCTGATACTAAATGAAACTGAAACTGAAGAAATTTTTGGGATAAATATAAATGATAAAGTCTACATTGGAAAAATATTTCATAAAAAGAAGGAGCATAACATTAAAAATATAATTCTCACACTGGGAGAAAAAGGAAGTATTTTATTTGATAAGGATGACAGTGTCAGAAAATATGATGCTTATGAAGTAAATGCTGTAGACACTACTGCTGCGGGAGATTCATTTATCGGAGCATTTGCACTTAAAATATGCGAAACGAATAACCCTGATATTGCAATAAAATATGCAACTGCTGTTTCTGCTATTGTTGTTACAAGGCAAGGAGCTCAGGATTCTATACCTACAGTTGAAGAAATTGAAAAATTTATGGAGTTGAACAGTTGAAAATCATAGAAACTGATTTTTTTCAAAAAGAAAATGTAAGCGGTTACAAAAAAATATTTTGAAAATTTTAAATACTTAATATTAAAGTAAACAGCAACTTTGAAACAGCTATAAAAAATTATAAATTCTAAGGTAAAAATACAAAAAATAGTTTTAGAGGAATTAATTAATATTTGGATGCTTAAAGACAATACAACCAATTTTAAAGGTAGGATTATAGTCATAAAAATAGTTTTATCTGTAAGCAAAGGTTATCAGTTTTACATTTATGAAACAGAAAAAATTAGTTTCAGTATAGTTTGGAACAATAAAAAATACTATTAAAAACGATATTTAAAAGACTTTCTAAGATACAAAATTATTTACTTTTAAATTTAGATTAGAGTGGATTTTAAATTGAAAAACAAAAATAAGAAATAAAGTAAATTTAAAAGCTAAATTTAATTATAAGTCAGTTTTTCTTTATTATGAAAAAATTATGATTGTGGAAAAACATAAAAATTAAAAAATAAATTTTGGAGGTAATTAAAATGAAAAAATTTTTAAAAGTATTATTAGTAATGATGAGCTGCCTGATATTAATTGCATGTGGAAATTCAGATAAAAAGGAAAATGCAGAAAATAAAGGCGGTGAAGAAAAAGGAAAGAAATTAAAAGTAGCAGTAGTTTTTGCAGGTTTTTTAGGAGATAAATCCTTTAATGATTCTGCATTTGAAGGTCTTAAAAAAGCTGAATCCGATTTTGGAATAGAATTTAAAGTACTTGAATCAAAAGTTCCTTCCGACTGGGAAACAAACTTTGTTTCTGCAGCTTCTGATGACAGTTATGATTTAATACTTGCCATATCTTCACAATTTACTGACATAGTAAACAATCATGCTGATGTATTTAAAGATAAAAAAATAGGAATTATCGACAGTGTTGTAAAAAAACCTAATGTAGCTTCAGTAGTGTTTGCTCAAAATGAAGGTTCATTTTTAGCAGGGGCAGCTGCCGCACTCTTTACACAGAAAACTGATATTCCTAATGTAAATGAAGATAAAACAATTGGATGGGTAGGCGGAATGGATATACCGGTGTTACAGGATTTCCTTACAGGATATAAACAAGGTGCGATTTATATAGACCCTGAAACAAAAGTACTTGTTTCGTTTGCCGGAACATTTAATGATCCTTTAAAAGGTAAAGAACTTACTCTTGCTCAATACAGTCAGG
Organism: Leptotrichia sp. OH3620_COT-345; assembly: GCF_003932895.1. Taxonomy (NCBI): domain Bacteria; kingdom Fusobacteriati; phylum Fusobacteriota; class Fusobacteriia; order Fusobacteriales; family Leptotrichiaceae; genus Leptotrichia; species Leptotrichia sp. OH3620_COT-345. The sequence goes on from NZ_RQYW01000001.1 coordinate 11,412, forward strand.
GTGCGGATATTGTAATGAATGTGGCTTCAAACACAGGAAACGGAATACTCGAGGCTGCAAAAGACACTAAAAAATACGCAATCGGTGTAGATATCAATCAGGATGATATATATCCGGGAACTATACTTACTTCAATGCTGAAAAGAGTAGATGTTGCTACATATGACATAATAAAACAGGTTCATGAAAATACATTTAAAGGTGGAGAAGTTGTAAAAATGAATGCAAGTAATGGCGGTGTAGGGTTAACTGATATGAAAATCATGAAAGATGCTTTGAAGGAAAAGTTTCCTGAAGATATTCTTCAAAAAATTAACGAATTGACAGAGAAAATTAAGAAAGGCGAAATTAAAGTAGAATCTTATCCGGGATTTAAAGTTGAATAAATTTTTTTAAGCAGGAGGAGTTGTTTTGAAAGAAATAGTTAAAATGACGGATATTGTAAAGACTTTCGGAGAAGTTCAAGCAATAAAAAATGGAAATTTTAATTTATTTGAAGGTGAGATCCATTCATTAATCGGAGAAAACGGGGCCGGAAAATCTACAATGATGAAACTTTTATACGGTATATATTCCATTGATTCCGGAAGTATAGAAATATATAATAGAAAAATCGAAAATTATACTCCTAAAGATGCTATAAATCTTGGAATAGGTATGGTTCATCAAGAATTTATGTTGGTAAATGAAATGACAGTTCTTGAAAACATAATTCTCGGTTTTGAACCTGTGGAATCTATGGTTATGATTGATTTCAACAAAGCCAGAGCAAAAGTTCTGGAGTATGTAGAAAAATATAATTTGAATATACAGATAAACAAGAAAGTTAAGGATATATCAGTCGGTGAAGCACAAAGAGTTGAAATAATAAAAACTCTATATAGAGGAGCAAATATACTTATTCTGGACGAGCCGACTGCCGTCCTTACTCCACAGGAAACTGAAAAGTTGTTTGAAATTCTGGAAACTTTAAAACAGGCGGGAAAATCCATCATATTTATATCTCATAAATTAAATGAAGTAATGAAAATAAGTGACAGAATTACAGTAATGAGAGACAGCAAATACATAGAAACTGTAGACAAAAAAAAGACTTCTCCTCTTGAACTTGCTAAAATGATGGTGGGAAGAGAAGTTCTACTAAATGTACAAAAAAAGAAAATCAATGTACAGGAAACTATTTTGGAAGTTAAAAACATTTATGTTCCAAGTGACAGAGAACTTTCAAAGATAAAAGGACTTTCCTTTTCTCTAAAAAGAGGAGAAATTTTAGGAATAGCAGGTGTTGATGGAAATGGACAAAAAGAACTGGTAGAAGCCATTACAGGACTGAGAGAAACTGAAAAAGGAGAAATTATATTTAAGGATAAGCGAATAACAAATAAAACTCCGAAATCTATAAGAGAAGCCGGAATTGCTCATATTCCCGATGACAGAAATGTAAGGGGACTTAACAGAGAAATGAGTATAAAGGAAAATATGATAGCTACTAAATTTTCTGAAACTGAATTTTCAGGTACAGTTAATTTAAAAGAAAAGAATATTATTGATTTTTCAGAGGAAATGATAAAAAAATTTGATATCAGACCCGGAGATTATAAAATTATTACTAAAAATCTTTCAGGAGGAAATGCACAGAAAATAATAGTAGCACGTGAACTGGAAAGTAATACGGATTTGCTTATAGCCTCTCAACCTACAAGAGGTATAGATATCGGGTCCATAGAAACTATAAGAAAAAATATAGTTTCATACCGTGATAAAAATAAAGGTGTGTTACTTGTTTCAGCCGAGCTGGAGGAAATTCTTACACTTTCAGACAGAATTTTAGTAATGTATGAAGGAAAAATAGTCGGAAATCTTGATGCAAAAGATGCTACTGAAGAAAACGTAGGATTTTTAATGACAGGAGGTAAAGAAAAAAATGCCATATAAAAAAATATTGAACAGTAAATATACGAGTGCATTCCTTTCTCTACTGGTCTGTACTGTTTTAAGCGGAATTATTATAGCACTGATGGGAGAAAACCCTTTTACCGTTTATGCACAGTTGTTTAAAAGTGCTTTTATAGGAAACTTCAATCTCGGTACAACAATTGAAAAATTTGTTCCTCTTCTGCTTACAGGACTTGCTTTTATAGTATCATCAAGAGTAGGTGTCTTTAATGTGGGCGTGGAAGGAGAACTATACTTGGGAGCCATAACCGCAGCTTATGTAGGATATACATTTAAAGGGTTACCTTCTTTAGTTCACATATTTTTATGTATTTTCTTTGCAATGCTTGTAGGTTCTTTATGGGCATTTATTCCGGGGTTTCTGAAGGCATATTACAAGGTAAATGAAGTTTGTGTAACAATACTGATGAATTATGTGGCAATTCATATTACTTCCTATCTTGTAAGCGGACCATTGTCGGGAAAAACAGGAATTTCACAAACAAAACCTATTGAAAAAAGTGCCGCTCTTTTGAAAATATTAAAACCGAGCAGAGCCAATATAGGTATTTTTATAGCAATAGCAGTATGTATTCTTATATATTACTTACTGAAAAAAACCAAACTCGGTTTCCAGATACGTTCTACAGGAATGAATCCGTTCTTTTCAGAATATGTAGGGATACAGTCAAAGAAAATAATGATAACAGGTATGATGCTAAGCGGTGCTATAGGAGGTCTTGCAGGAGCAATTGAGGTAATGGGAATTTACGGAGTGTTTCTTGATAATTTTTCTTCAAATATAGCATTTGACGGAATGCTTGCAGCACTTATAGCTAAGGGAAGTATTGGAGCTTTACCGTTTTTAAGCCTGTTTATTGCAGCATTGAAATCAGGTTCATTAGGATTGGAGAGAAATACAGGTATTCCTAAATCATTAATAGATGTAATTATAGCACTATTTATTTTACTTGTGACAATGGAAAAACTTTTTGAGTTCAGCAAAAAAAGGAAAAAAGGAAAAGAGGTGTAGTTATGGGAAAATTTTTATCGGTAATTGACTATACTATTATTCATGCTACTATAAGAGCAACTACGCCTATTCTTCTGGCAGCTTTCGCAGCAGTTATTACACAGCAGGCGGACATCTTAAATGTAGGAGTGGAGGGGATAATGCTTATGGGGGCTTTTATAGCAGTTTATACAAGTGTTTTGACAGGAAGCTGGATAATAGCAGTTATAGCCGCTGTAATATCAGGTGTTGTAATAGCTGCAATAATGGGTGTAGCACATCTGAAATACAAGGGAGATATATTTGCAGTGGGAACGACTGTCAATCTGCTTGTATTGGCATTGACAAGATTTTTACTTCAAAAACTTTTAGGAGTGTCCGGGAGTTACACTCTTAAAGAAGGAACTGCAATTCCACAGATACATTTTAAAATATTTGAAAGTAATAAAATACTGAACAGCCTTTTTAATGACTATTCATTATTTGAAATTCTAAGCATTCCACTTATTATATTTTTCTGGTTCCTACTTTATAAGACAGTATGGGGACTTAGAACGAGAAGTATAGGTCTAAATCCTGAAGCGGCAAAAACCGCAGGAATAAATGTATATAGAAGAAAATTTGAAGTTATACTGATTTCAGGAATAATAGGAGGATTAGCAGGTGCTCATCTTTCTTTAGGATATTCCAATCTGTTCACTGAAAATATGACTAATGGACGTGGATTTATGGGTGTTGCAGCAATGTTTTTCGGAGCGGCAAATCCGATCTTTACAGCTGTCGGATGTATGATCTTCGGATTTACGGACTCAGTAGGAGCAAGATTACAGGCATACGGCTTTCCATCGCAAATTATCTTAATGCTGCCTTATATTATAACAATACTGATATTAAGTATATCCATGATAAAACAGTATCAGAAAGATAAAAAAAGACGTAGTTCAATAAAAGCATAACTTATAAATAGAAAGGAGTGACTAAGATTGAAAAAAGAAAAAATAATTCTGGACTGTGATCCGGGACATGATGATGCCGTTGCCATAATGATGGCGGCAATCAGCCCCAAAATAGAGCTTCTTGGAATTACAGTTGTTGCAGGTAATCAGAAATTGGAAAAAACGGTTAATAACGCTTTAAAAATCTGTAATCACTTGAACTTAAAAGTTCCTGTATATTCAGGAATGACAAGACCTATGATAAGAGAACAAATGATTGCCGATGATATACATGGAGAAACGGGATTGGACGGACCTGTCTTTGATGAATTAAAAATTAAAGTTGAAAAGAAACATGCTGTAAACTTCATTATTGATACTTTAATGAATTCTGATGAAAAAATAACATTAGTTCCTACAGGTCCTCTTACAAATATCGGAATGGCAATGAGGTTTGAACCTGAAATAATACAAAAAATAGATAAGATTGTACTGATGGGAGGCACTTATCAACTCGGAAATATGACACCTGCTGCAGAATTTAATATTCTGGCCGATCCTGATGCAGCTCATGTCGTATTCAGTTCAGGAGTAAAAACCATTATGATGGGGCTGGATTTAACAAGACAAGCTCTCGCAACAACCGAAGTAGTAAATAAAATAAAAAGTTTAAATAATAAAGCATCGAAATTGTTTGCAGATTTAATGGAATTCTTTTCAGCTTCACAGAAAGATGTTTTTGGTTGGAATGCACCTCCTGTACACGATCCTACGACTATAGCTTATTTAATAGAACCTTCATGTATAGAAACAAAGCCAATGTTCTGTGAAATAGAGTTATGGAGTGAAAGATCCTATGGAAGAACTTTATGTGATTATTTCGGTATCCTAAAAAAAGAACCGAATATTGATGTTGCAGTAAAACTTGATTTTGAAAAGTTTTGGAATGTTGTTTATGATACTTTGAAATTATATGGAACCGGTGTATAGGATGTGATTAAAAATGGAAAAGCTACTTAATATATTTGAAAAAAATAAAACGATATATTTAAATTTTTTAAAGGAATTCATCCAGATTGATACTCAAACAATAGGACATGGGATAAAAGGAGGCAATGAAATAAACGGACAAATTTATTTAGAAAATCTGTTTAAGGAATTAGAAGCTTCTGAAATAATAAAAGAGCCTTTAGATGATAATATTCTTAAAATTGCTCTGAAAAATTATAACGAGGGAAACCTGGGTCATAACAACGAAAATAGATATAATCTAACTGCAAAATTTAAAGGAAAACAAGATAGAACATTGATATTTAACGGTCATGTGGATACTATGCCTTTCGGAAATCTTGAAGATTGGAAATACAATCCGTTTGAAGGAAAAATTGTAAATGAGCTTATATACGGTTTAGGTTCTACAGATATGAAAGGTGGACTGATGGCAGCAATAATGGCAATAAAACTTTTTAGAGATGCTGAGCTTGAACTACCTTGTAACGTGATTATAAACGCCGTTGTCGATGAAGAGGGTGGAGGAAACGGAAGCATAGTTTCTGCAATTAATGGAATAAAAGGTGACAGTGTCATTGTTTGTGAACCGTCAGATAATAAAATATTGACTGCACATATGGGATTTGTATTTTTTAAAATAAAAGTCAAAGGTGTGGCTCTTCACTCTGCTGAAAAGTGGAAAGGGGTAAATGCCATAGAAAAGGCAATATATCTTATAGATGCAATTAATGAACTTGAGAAAAAATGGATTCTGACATATAAACATCCACTTTTGCCTCCTCCGACAATAAATGTAGGAGTAGTAAAAGGAGGAAGTGCAGGGTCTACAGTTCCCGATTACTGTGAATTTGATGTATGTATTCACTATATTCCGGGGAAAATGTCATTTGAACAGGTTACAGAAGAATTTAAAAATAAAATTACTGAAAGGGCACAAGGTGATGAATTTTTAAAAAATAATGTGCCTGAAATGGAAATATATCAAATGGGAAACGGATTTGAAATAGACAGTGAAAACCAATTTGTAAAATACATAAAGGAAATTTCATCTGTATATGACAAAAATATTAAAATTTCAGGAGGAACCGCAGGAAATGATGCAAGAATTTTTTCAAATATAGCAAAAATTCCTACTGTAATATTAGGACCCGGACTGTTAAAAGATTGTCACACTGTAAATGAAAAATTGGATATAGGTGAATATTATAAATACATCGTTACTTATGCAAATATTATATTAAAATTTTAATTAAAATATAAGGAGGAAAATATAATGTCAAAAATATTAATAGCAGGAGAATCATGGACAAGCCATACTATACATATAAAAGGATTTGATACTTTCACTACAAGTGTTTATGAAGAAGGAGTCAGATGGCTGAAAGAAGCCCTTGAAAAAGATAGCCATGAAGTGACTTTTATTCCAAATCATTATGCAAGTGAAAAATTCCCCGTAACAATGGAGGAGATTTCTCAATATGATGTAGTAATACTGTCAGATATAGGTTCAAATACATTGTTACTTCCTGTAGCGACTTTTGCAAGAAGTGAAAAAACACCAAACAGATGTGAACTGATAAAAGAATATGTACAAAATGGAGGAGGTTTTTGCATGATTGGAGGTTATATGTCATTTACAGGAATTGATGCAAAAACAAGATATGGTGAAACAGCAGTAAAAGATATATTACCTGTAAACCTTTTGAAATACGATGACAGAGTTGAAAAACCTGAAGGAATTGTACCTAAAATTTCAAAAAATCATCAAATCTTTGAAGGAATAGATGAAGAATTTCCATTTTTTCTCGGTTATAATAAAACAATAGAAGATGATACAAAAGGTGAGGTAATAGCATCAATAAATGAAGATCCTTTTATAGCTGTCGGAACTTTCGGAAAGGGTAGAAGTGTGGCATTTACGTCTGATTGTGCACCTCATTGGGGATCGAAGGAATTTGTTGAGTGGAAATATTATAATAAATTATGGCAAAATATTATAAAATGGGTTTCTTCAAATGATTAATATTGACAATACACCATTTAAAATATAAAATAATATAAATAAATTAAAAAATGAAATGGTGATATTATGAAAATACAAGATATAGCGAAACTTGCAAATGTTTCGGTAGCAACAGTTTCAAGAGTGATTAACAATAATGAAAATGTAAAAGAAGAAACGCGTAAAAAAATAAATAAAATTATAAAAGAAAATAATTATTATCCTAATTTGATAGCAAGAAATCTTTCTAAAAATGAAAATAATATAATAGGGGTCATATTACCAGATATAAAAAATTTATATTTTGCCAGTATAATGAACGAAATAGTAAATGAAGCAAATACAAAAGGAATGAATATAATACTGGGATGCAGCAACGAAAGTTTTAAAATGCAAAAAAAATATATAGAACTTTTTTTAGAGCAGAGAGTAAAAGGTATAATAATTGCAGTCACACAAAATTCATATGATAGAATCGATTTTTTTGAACAAATTTCCAGTAAAATACCTTTAGTTTTTATTGACAGAAAAATAAACAGTAAAATGCCGGGAGTTTTTTTTGAAAATTTTAATTCTTCTTATGAGATAATAGAAAAATTTATAAAGAATAATAAAAGAAAAATTGCTTTTTTAGCAGGCCCTCAGACGATAAGTACAGCCAAGGAAAGACTTGAGGGCTATAAAAAAGCTCTTTCCGATTACAATATCGGATATGATGAAAAATTGGTTCTTTATGGAGATTTTACTTTAGAAAGCGGTTATAATTTAGGAAAGAAAATATTAAAAAATCCTATAGATGCAATTTATATTTCCAATAACTCAATGACTTTAGGGTTTTTAAAAGCAATGAAAGAACTTAATATAAATTCAAGAGAAATGAAAATAGCAACTTTCGAAGATAATGAAATAATAAAATTTATTGATGAAAAAATAATATCATATGATATTCCCTTTTTAGAATTATCACGAAAAGGTATAGATATACTTGAAAATCTTTTAGAAAATAAAAAAATGGAAAATAACATAGTGGAAATTAATCTGTAAAAAATATTTTATACTTTTCTGAAAAACTGAATAAAATTTTTAAATTTTTAATTATACTTAATGGTTGCTGTAATACCTGTTATAAGTAGAATGAATCCATACAGTAAATATTTCACAGAATATGTTGGCAGCGGAAACATAGAAGATATAAAAAAAGATGGAAAAAAGCTGAAAAAACAACAGATACCAAAAAAATAAAATGTGTAAAATCTTACTAAAAAATTAATTAAATCTCTTTATGCGGTAGATAATAAAAGCCAGTACGAAGAGATTTTTTATTTATATTATTATAGAGAAATTACCATAATATGTAGAGTAAAATAGCATAAATAACAAATCCACTATGAACGGTATTTCAAATGTAAAAAATAAAATTACTTCAAAGATAAATATTATAATTAAAAATTATATCATTTCAAGTAAAGTAAAAAAATAAAAATGTAGCGGATAAAATTATTTTAATTTTTTTAAAGTATATATATATTGAAAAAGAAATTTTTCAATATATTTCAAAAAAGGCACACAATTGTATTTAATTATGAGTTATATAAATAAATATTAGAGCTGAGACAATTGGAAATAAAAAAATGTATAAATGGTAGAAACGGTATTCCAATCAGAATGAAAGAATAAAAAATATACAAAGATATAATATAAATAATAGATTTATAGAAATTAGATAAAAAGATATTTTTGCAGGATAAAAAAATCCGATAACCTAAAAAATCAATATAACTTAGAAATTTTTAGGATTACCGAATTTTTTAAATCTCCTATTTTTAATAAAAATTTTTTTTATTTTATTAATCAATATGTACTAGTCTCTTCCCAGTGCTTCTTCCATTTCAGTTTTTACAATACTTACAGAAGGACCGTAAATCACTTGAACACCTTCGCCTTTTTTTAACACTCCTAGAGCTCCGGTAGATTTTAATGCAGCATCATCAACTACAGATGAATCTTTTACTTCAAGTCTTAAACGTGTAGCACAGTTATCAACTCTTACTAAATTATCCGCTCCTCCTAATGCAGCTATAATTGCATTTGCTCTTTCACTGCCTTTTAAACTTCCCGAAGCAGTATTTTTATTTTCAGAATTTTTAGCTTGATAGTCTGCTTTAGTATATAATTTCATTTCCTCATCATCATCTTCTCTTCCCGGAGTTTTCAAATTCATTTTTATAATAAGAAATCTGAAAAGGAAGTAATATACTACTGAATAAACCATTCCTAAAGGTATCATAGTCAGCCAGTTCGTTTTTGACTGCCCTTGAAGAATACCAAACAGGAAAAAATCTATAAGACCTCCTGAAAATGTTTGACCGATAGGTATATTCAGTATATGCATCATCATAAATGAAATTCCGGCAAGAACTGCATGAATTGCATATAAGAATGGTGCAACAAATAAAAATGAAAATTCAATCGGTTCTGTAATTCCTGTTAAAGCAGCAGTAAATGCAGCAGCAAACAATAAACTTTTTGCAACTGTTTTTTTATTAGGTTTTGCAGTGTGATACATTGCAAGGGCAGCTGCCGGAAGTCCAAATATCATAAATGGAAATTTCCCTGCCATAAATCTTGCATATTCTATTGAAAACTGCTTAGTAGTAGGATCAGCTAACTGAGCAAAAAATATATTCTGCGCTCCTTGTACAGTTTTTCCTGCAATTACCATTTCTCCCCCTACACCCGTTTGCCAGAACGGAAGATAAAAAACGTGATGTAGTCCGAACGGTATGAGTGATCTTTCTATTAATCCGTATATAAATGTTCCGGCATATCCTGAACCTCTTACAAGAGCACCTAAATGAGTTATCCCTACTTGAACAATTGGCCAGAGGAAATATAAAACAATTCCTGTCACCAGTGCGACTCCTGCAGCAGCAATAGCTACAAATTTTGTCCCTCCAAAAAATGCCAATGAAGCAGGTAATTCAATTTTGTAATATTTATTGTGAAGAGAAGCTGTTATCAGTCCTGCAACTATACCTCCGAATACTCCCATTTGTAATGTCTGTATTCCTAAAACCATACCTTGTCCCAATTTTGTCATATCTTCAGGAGCAGCCAGTTTTCCTGCACTTCCCAATAAAGTATTGATAGTCTGATTCATAATAAGGAAGAATACCGCTCCTGCCAATGCTGCAACTGCCTTTTCCTTATTTGCCAAAGCAAGTGCTACACCTATTGCAAATAATAACGGTAAATTACCGAAAATAATATCTCCGGATTTTGCCATAACATTAAGAATTTGATACAAAATTGTAGGTTTTGTAACAACCATAGTAGTAGTATCCACAACTCCTAAAATTCCTTGTAGGTTATAAGTCAAGATATTTGTAGGATTAGTAAATGATGCCCCGATTCCTAAAAATAGCCCCGCAACAGGTAATAATGCTATGGGTAGCATAAAAGCCTTACCTACTGCCTGTAATTTGTTGAAAATGCTTCCTTTCATATTAAATATACCTCCTAATAATTTGATAATATATTTTATGAATTATTTGTAATAATGTCAAATAAAAAATAAATAAATTTCAAAAATAATTATAAGTTATTTGTAAAAAAGGTATTTTAATTTGGTAAATTCAATATTATATATATTATTTATAATAAATAAATTTTCATTACATAAAATATATTTTTAAGGTAAAGTATTTCCGGCAGAACAGTATATTTCATACCATTCTTCTCTTGAAAGTTGAATTTCAGAAGCTTTACATATCTTCGATATACGTTTGAAATTCATAGTTCCTATTATCGGCTGTATTTTTGCAGGATGTCTTAATATCCATGCAATCACAATGGCACTATTCGATACATTCTTTTTTTCGGCTATTTTATTTATAACTTCATTTACATTTTTGAATTCAGGATTATTTAAGAATACTCCTTCAAAAAATCCATATTGAAAAGGAGACCATGCCTGAATTGTAATATCTTTTAAACGACAATATTCCAATATGCTTCCGTCCCTATCTATTCCTGAGAGATTTTTCATATTTACATTCAACCCACTGTCTATTATCCCTGAATGCATAATTCCAAATTGCAGTTGATTTACAATAAGTTTTTGCTTTATATATTTCTGAAGCAATTTTATTTGTCCTTCATTTTGATTACTTACTCCAAAATTTCTTACCTTTCCGCTATTATGGAGGATATTAAATGCTTCAGCAACTTCTTCAGGTTCCATTAAAGTATCAGGTCTGTGAAGAAGCAATATATCTATATAGTCAATATTTAAGCGTTTTAAGCTTTCATTTACCGAATTAATAATATATTCCTTTGAAAAGTCAAAATAAGTTTTGTACATTTTATCAGGAAAATCATTTATCCGAATTCCGCATTTTGTCTGAATAATTATATTTTCTCTTTTAATGTCATTCTTTTTTATAATCTGACCGAAAATTTCTTCCGACTTTCCTTTGCCATAAATATCGGCATGATCAAAAAAATCAATTCCTGAATTAATAGAAGTCAATACAGCTTTTTCTGCATCTTCATAAGGAATATCTGAAATTCTCATACATCCTAATGAAATTTCAGAAACATTTAATCCGCTTTTTCCTAAATCAATTTTTTTCATATTAAATTTCCTCCGTAAATATTTTTATCAAAAATAAATTGTGTTTATTTTGACTTTATCTCTTTCCAGTCCAAAGTTTTTGAAAATTCTTTTACAAAAGCAATAAATATTCCCAAAAATAAACCTAAAAACAAGGCTCCTATTAAAATAATTTTTTTGCTTAATGCAGGTTTTGTGTGCAATGATATAAGTTTTACTACAGGATTTATGTCATTTTTTAATAATCTGTAATATGCAAGCCTTGAAACAAGGCTATCACTTAATGAATCTTTCGTTGTACGTATATCGACATTTTGTGTAAGGAAATTATACTGTTCTTCCAATAATTTAATTTGGTTATTTAAAAAAGTTTCTTTTTTATTTCTGAGGTATCTTGAAGCAAGTACTACATATTCTTGGGAAAAATTTTCTCCTTCAGATTTATCTTTTGTAGAAAATTTAACTTTAATAGTAGGGTTATTTGATTCAGACTGTGCAGTAAGTCTTGAAGACATTTCTTTCAAAAACTTTTCATCAGATAAATTTTTATTTTTCAATGTTTTTGAATTATTTTTTATAAATAGGAGAAAATCAAAGGAATTTAGTGAATATTGTGAAGTCTCTCCTATTTCATTGAGAATTCTGTCATTACCGTATAAAATAATTTCAGATTTGAAAGATTTATTCGTAAAAGCATAAAATCCCCCAAGAGCAGCAGATAATATTGTTATTCCCATTATTAAAAAAATATTCTTATAAAGAATTTTTACTATTATACTTAAATTTATTGATTGCTGTTTTTCATTTTCCATAAATATTTCCTTTCTTTACTTTAATTTACAATACAGATTTTATCAGAAAAAACAGTATAATACAAACTAATTTTTTCAGTCAAAAATTCATAAAGACTATCTGTTTTTTCAAAATGAAATATGGTAAAATAAAACAATAAAAAATAAAATAATAAAAGATATATTAGGAAGGAAATATAAAATAGAAAATGTATATAAATAATACTATTAAAGAGATTCAAATATCAGATATAAGAAAAATATATGAAAAAATGCAAACATATGAAGATACAATAAATATGTCTTTAGGAGAACCTGATATTGATGTTCCCGAAGAAGTGAAAAAATCAGTGGCATATCATGCTTTAAATACCAAAATCAAATATTCTCCTGTAGGGGGAATGCTTGAATTACGTAAGAAAATTGCCGATTTTTATAACAAAAATTTTGACGGGAATTTTACTTCAGATAATGTTCTAATAACCGTAGGATCAACTGAAGGAATAGCTTCTCTTATGAAAGCGGTTATTACTCAAGGAGATGAAGTGTTAATACCGACTCCCTCTTATGTAGGGTATGGGGCATTGATAAAAATGACAGGAGGAATGCCCGTATATATTGATTTGAAAGAAAATAATTTTATCTTAACAGCGGAAATACTTGAAAAACATATTACCAATAAAACAAAAATGATAATACTAACTTCTCCCGATAATCCCTCAGGAATGACATTGAATGAAAAAGAAATGGAAAAAATAACTGAATTGCTTAAAGAAAAAGAAATTTATCTGTTAAGTGACGAAATATATGCTTCAATTGTTTTTGAAAAGTATACATCTTTTGGGAAATATTCGGAAAAACTGAAAAAACAACTTGTAATAATAAGCGGATTTTCAAAATCCCACTCTATGACAGGATATAGAATAGGTTATATTATTACAAACCCTGAGTTACAGCTGCAAGTTAAAAAAGTCAGTCAATACAATGTAACAAGTACCTCTACATTATCTCAATATGGAGCATTGACGGCTCTTGAAAAATGCAGTAACAGAAAAGAAATATCTAAAATATATAAAAAAAGAGCGGATTATTTTTTAAGTGAGTTGGAAGCAATGGGATTTAAATGTTTAAAACCCGGAGGAGCTTTTTACATTTTTGCAGGATATGAGAACATTAAGGAACTGAAAAATTTAAAATCACTTGATTTTGCTTTTGATTTGCTTGATAAAACAGGACTTGCAATAGTTCCCGGTTCAACATTTCAAGTAGAGGGATATGTAAGATTTTCGCTCGTACATGATATACCTGTACTTGAAGAAGCCGTTAAAAGACTAAAAAAATATATGAAAGAAATTCAGAATAACTAAATTTGAAAGGGAAAATGACTCGTGAGAAAAGGACAGGAGCTTGAAATAGAAGTTATAGGAATAGAATTTCCTAATAAACCTTATGGATATTATGATGAGAAAAAAATTTATCCGATTGGCAATTATATTATCGGACATAAATTAAAAGGAATTGTTACAAAAATAAGAAATAAAAAAGTGGAATTAAAAAAAATAAATATTTTGAAAAAAGCGGATAATGAGATAGAACCTGAATGTCCTCATTTTAACTTGTGTGGAGGCTGTTCATTTCAAAACTTGAATTACAATGAACAGACAGAACTAAAGAAAAATCTTGTTCATAATATATTAAAAAATGCTGTAGACTATCATTTTAAATATGAAAATATTATAAAAAGCCCAAAAGAATTTGAATACAGGAATAAAATGGAATTCAGCTTCGGAAATGAAATTCTTGATGGTCCTCTTACTTTGGGAATGCATAAAAAAGGGAGTTTTCATGATATCATTACAGTTAGTGACTGTAAAATTATGGATAGTGATTTCAGAAAAATCTTATTAATGACAGTGGGATATTTTTCTGATAGAAATATTCCTTTTTATCATAGATTGAAGCATACGGGTTTTTTACGTAATCTTGTAATAAGAAAAGGAGAAAAAACAGGAGAAATCAGCATTAATTTAGTAACTACTTCTCAATTGAATATTAATTTATCCGAATGGAAAAATAAATTATTGAAATTGGAATGTCGAAATAGAATATTCAGTATAATCCATACTGTTAATGACAATTTGTCAGATTCTGTTCAATCTGATAAGGAGAATATATTATTCGGAAACCGTGACATAAATGAAAAAATTTTTAATCTTAATTTTAAAATAAGTCCTTATTCATTTTTTCAGACTAATTCTGATGGAGTGGAACTGTTATACGGAAAAGTCCTTGAATATATCGAAGAAATAACTTCAATGAATAAAAAAAATGTTCAGAATAATACTTTATATTCAGAAAAGCCTATAATTTTTGATTTATTCAGCGGTACGGGAACAATAGGTCAGATAGTATCGGAAAAAGCAAAACATGTATATGGAATAGAATTAATTGAAGAAGCGGTAAGAAAAGCCAATGAAAATGCAAAACTGAACAATGTAAAAAATACTGAATTTATAGCAGGAGATGTGTTTGAAAAACTTGATGAACTGGAAGAAAGAAATATAAAACCTGATATTATAATACTTGATCCTCCCCGTCCGGGAGTAGGAGAAAAAACTGTTACAAAACTTATGAAATATAATGTTTCAAATATTATTTATGTATCATGTAATCCAAAAACACTGGTACAGGATTTGATAACGTTTCAGAATAATGGCTATAAGCTTCTAAAAGTATGTCCTGTGGACATGTTTCCTCAGACGCCACATGTGGAAGTAGTAGGATTATTAGCAAAACAAGATATTTAAAATTTTTTTAAATACATAAATAACAAAATAATAAAAATTTTTATACATCACCATTTAAATAATAATTAAATTATCAAAAAATTAGGGTAACAATATAATATTAATAAAAAAATTATAAAATTGACTTTACATATATAAAAAAAAATGATAGAATTTAAATGTTAAAATATATTTTGAAAATTTAATTAATTATTCTAAATTTAATTTATGATATAATTAGTTGATATTAATAAATTTCAAATATAATTTAACACTATAAAAATAAAATGTTGTAAAATTATATATTTTACAACAGAATTATATGAAAGGAGGATATCTTTATGAATATATCTGTTGTTAAAATATTAAATGTAAAAACTATTCGAACTCAAGCAAAAGGTAGCGAAAAATTAAATTCAGCAAGCTAATTTAATTTTTAATATTTTTTAATATCAATCAAGGGAGTAGTATTTGAATTCAACATACAAGAAGGATAATGCTATAAATATTTATATGAAATTAAATTTACCCCCTTGGTTTTATGCATTTGCATTAGAAAGTAGATTCTTCATTGTTTTTCTTATATAAATGTTATTCTCAAATTCTACAATAATTTATCATTTAGCTAATTTAACTTTTCAACATAATTAAATACCAAAATATTTATTCAAAGTTATCTCAAAAATTAAAAATAATTCTGTTAATCATAAATAATGTACATTTAAAAAACAAAAATTACTATTTTTGTTAAATTTTACGAAAATTAAATAATATAAGTCTATGTTTTAATATTTTTTAACATCTTATGAGATAGCCTTATTTAAGAATTTAAAAAATTATAAAGGAGGTTTTGTGTGGTGTATAAATTAAATGAAATACCTTTTATTAGCGAGTTATACGGTTATCAAAATGATAAAATCAATAATAGAGTAATATGTTCTTCTTCTGGACAAATTAAAATCTTAAATTGCAATCCTGATATTTTAGAAGAAGTACTATTTTATGTCAATGAAATAAATACTTTTGGTAAAATTGAAGAAAAATTTATTGACAGATATCCTATACATGAAGTGAGAAATTTTCTAGAAGAAATCCTAAAAGAAGGCATAATTAAAAAGAAACACACTGAAAATAAAATTAAGAAAGTTCCGAAAATTTTAATAATAGGTGAAGGAACTATTGCTGAAGCTTTTAAAAATTACAAATATATTTCAACTAATCACTTTTTAGAGGCAAATTTCTTTTGTGACTTTGATATAGCCATATTCGCACCATCTGTTCTTACATACTCTAATATGTTTAAAGTAAATGAAAAATTATATCAATTTAAAAAAAATTTTATTCAAATTAGTTTTAATGGACTAAATATTACAATAGGTCCTTTAGTTGTTCCTGATAAAAGTGCCTGTTTGAAATGTGGAATTAATTATGAGCTTAAGCGATTAAATTCAAAAATTTCAAATAATAAAAAAATAACAATTGAAGATTTAAAAAATCTAAAATATTCTTGTAATGTTCCAGAAGAATTCAAACATTTTAATATAACATATATAGTGGATATATTATATAAAGACATAATTAATTTTTTTAATGGTTATCCATCTAAATTTTTAGATTGTCAGTATTTTCTTGATTTAAATTCATTAGATTATATTAAGGAAGAAAGACTTCTTACAACTTATTGTGATTTTTGTAAATCTACTAATAAAAATTATATTAAATTCAATCCAAATCTTATGGATTTTAAATTTATACTCAATAAATATACAAATATAAATTTAACTGACTTAACTGAAACTGATATTAAATATCAAATTGGAGGTCTCCGTTCAAAAACTGAAAATGAAACTAAGGAGTTGATTGATAAAGAACTTAATAAATTGAATACAAAAATTAAAATCGAACCTGCGTTTGGAAATCCTTTTAATGACAATGATACAATTCATTGTTATAATGCGTCTATTGAACAAACTAATAATAATGAAATACCATATCTTTTTAGAAAAAATACATCCGCAGGTAAAGGGCTTACCAAATCTCAATCTTACTTTTCAGCTGCATTTGAATTATTTGAGCATATGAGTTTACAATATACTGGAGATATTCCTATTATTTGTGCTAAATATAAGGATATCAAAGAAATTGCTATAGACATGCCTTATTTAGCTAATACAATAATGAATAAAAATACTGCTTTTGACAATTTTGATGAAAATATTGAGATAGATTGGGTTGTTGCCACATCTTTAACAGATAAAAGTAAAAAACTAGTTCCAGCTTTTTTAGTATTTATGTATGATGTTGAACTTAAAGGAACTTTATTTGGCTCTTCTTCTAATGGTGCTGCAGCTGCAGCAACTTTAGAAGATGCTATATTACATGGGCTATTTGAAGCCATTGAACGTGATGCATGGCTCATAGGACAGTCTAATCCTTATATATTGCCTACAGTTGATTATGCAAGTATAACCAATATAAAAATAAAAGAAATTATATCTAAGATTAGACAAATGGGATATGACATCATAACTCGTGATTATACTAATGATTTGGAAATTCCAGTATTTAGAACTTGGATAATTAATAAAAATGATTATTCTCGTTATGCATACAATGGATTTGGTTGTCATATTTCGCCTGAAATAGCACTTGAACGTTCTATTACTGAAGCAGTTCAAGTTGATGATTGGTCTGATTCTGGTGGTGATATTGACTCTGATATGATAACCCTTTCTGTTTTATCTGAAAGTTTAGTAAACTTATATAATCAACATTTTTTAGTAAATAAAGATATCCTAGGTAAAACTAATAAAACTACCATAATCGGCAAACCAATTTTCAAATTAAATAGTTCATATCAAGTTATTAAAAATGTTACTAAATTACTTAAAGACAAACTTGGTGGAGATGTTTATTATGTTGAATTAACTAAACCCGGTATGAATATTAAAGTTGCTAGGACTATAATAACAGGAGATATTCAAAAAATGAATATCCCTTTAATATCAGCTAGTAAAAGAATGTTTGAATTTGGTATAAGATGTGGTTATAGTAATAAAAAAACAACTTATGAAGAACTATTTATGGGTAAGTATCAACATTAGATCTATTATTCCATTTGTTATGTTTAAAATAAATCTTTATGAAAAATTTTAATAATATAGAAATTTTATATATGAGTATTTTATCTAAAAATTTTTAATTACAGAAATATATTATCTTTAGATATATAAAAGTTATATTATTTTTTAAGGAAGTCTGAGAAAATGAAATTAGAAAAACGAAAATATAAAGGAATTGATATTTTAAAGTTATCTTTTAAAGCTGCTCCTTTTACTGTAATACTACATATGGGCTTAACCGTTGCCGAAGCTGTCTTTCCAACATCTGTAACAGCGTTTGCTACAGCATTTTTTGTAGATACTGCTATTAGCGTATTTGAAAATAGAGCAGCTGCAAATGAAATTTATTTGCCTTTAGGAATATTATTGGCTGTTGTCGGAATGGTCAGTGTCTTAAGTAATTTATTACAAATTATAGAATTTAGACTGAAATTTGCTTTAGAACGTAATCTTATGCCTGCTATTTTAGATATTCAGGCAAACCTCGCTTATAAACATATTGAAAATGCTGATAGTTGGGAACTGATTGAACGTGTATCAGATGAAATGACAGAAACATTTTTGGACGGTATCCGCTCTTATGGAGCGGTAATCCGTAGTATTATTGCCGTTATTTCCATTTCAGGTCTGATTATAATGCAGGTCTGGTGGGTAGCGTTGATTATTACCGCTTTCAGTATTCCTCTTTTTTGGATTTCTCTTGCAGCAGGAGAAAAAAATTATGCCGCCAAAGTACAAACTCGGAAATATGAGCGGCGTTATAGTTACTATTCAGATGAAATATTAACTAATCGTGAAGCTACAGAAGAACGTACACTTTTCGGATATGCGGACAACATTACCCAATGTTATTACAAACATTTTGAAACTGCACGTAAAATACAGTTAAAAGTGCTTTTAAAAACACGAATTACAATGAAAGCTACAAGCATTTCATTAGTTCTGATCACTCTTATTACAGCTTTCACTTTTATAAATTCCGTTATTTCAGGAGATGTAAGTCCTGGTATGTTTATGGGAATTATTGCAGCACTGTTCGGAATGGTAGAGACACTCGGTTGGCAATTACAGGATGCGGCAAAAAATATATCAGAAGCTAAAGAGTATATGAATGATTTAACAACTCTTGTAGAGCTCGAGAAAACTCGCGGTGCTACTGATTTACCGGATAAAGAACCTCTTTCTTTTGAAAGTCTGGAATTTATAAATGTACGGTTTAAGTATCCTCAAGGAAATGAGTATATTTTAGATGATTTATCATTTAAGTTATACAGTGGAAAACATTATGCTTTTGTTGGTGAAAATGGGGCAGGAAAAACTACCGTTACAAAACTTTTGACAAGACTGTATGATGAATATGAAGGGAAAATTTTAATTAACGGAAAAGAACTTTGTGAATATCCTACATCTGCTATAAAAGCTTTATTTTCAGTAGTATATCAGGACTTTGCACGTTATCAGATTTCTATGGCGGATAATATTGCCCTCGGAGACACTTCGTGTAAAATAAACAAAAAACGGATTCTGGAAACTGCCTCCAAAACAGGGTTAGATGAAACGATAAATAAACTGTCTGACAGTATAAATACTCCACTTGGTAAAATTAATAAAGAAGGAGTAGATATTTCAGGAGGGCAATGGCAGAAAGTAGCTATTGCCCGTTCTCTTTTAAGCTGTGCTCCAATTAAAATTCTGGATGAACCGACTTCAGCACTTGATCCGATTGCCGAAAATCAGATTTATCAGGAATTTGAAAAGCTTATGAAAGGCAAAACCACAATTTTTATAAGTCATCGCTTAAGTTCCACTAAACTTGCAGATGAAATTTTAGTAATCAGTAAAGGCAAAATATCTGAAAAAGGCAACCATAATGAATTAATGAAGGCAAAGGGACTTTATGCCCAAATGTTTGAAACACAAAAGAGGTGGTACGAATGAAAAAAATACATAAATACGGAGTTTTATCCATCATACTGCGGAATTCTGTTCAATATTTTAAAAAATCCAAAGGTTGGGGAATAATCGAACAGGGAGTTGCATTCTTCCGTGCATTGTCATGGACAGTAGGAATAATAGCTACACAAAATCTTTTTGATGCTGTAACTGATGTTTATATGAAAAATCAAGGTTTTCAGAAAGTCGTCATTCATCTTGGCATTCTTGCAGTAGTAGTAATCGGACAGCAAGTATTAAGCGGTATCGGGCAATATCTATTCAAAAAAGTTTCATATACAAATATGGGAAAATTTATGGTAGAATTTCAGCAAAAACTCGGACGTTTACCTGCTGTAAATTTTGAAAATACCGATTTCTTAAATAATGTAAATAAAGCAAAGGAATGTCTGGAATATGAAAGTCTCGGACACTTTGCTTCTATCTGTTTACAGACTTTTACTTATTATTTGGTGTTTTTTCTATCAGTCGGAGGATACCTGTTCCGGCTTTTTCCCATACTACCTTTAATAATTTTAATAGCTTTTATCCCTGCAGTTCTAGGGCAATTAACACAAGTAAAAATCTTTGCAGATTTGGAAGAAAAAAATGCTCCGTTACGCCGCCGTTGTGAATATTACAGAAAAACAATCACAGGTAGAGAATTTTATAAAGAAACCCGTATGTTGGGAGGATTCCGATTTTTTCACCATCTTTTTACTAATGCTTTGCTAAACATGACGGAAAATACATGGAAAACGGAATATAAAGCAGCTGTATTGAAAATTTTACTGAATATTATCTCTTTTGTAGGATTAGGAGTTTCTATCTTAATTCTGTTTAATACCGTTATGACAGGAAATATAAGTATTGGTGCTTTTGTATCTGTTTTTATAGCTTTATCGCAGATTTTTTCCATTATGGATGAAATTGTGTCTTCTCATCTTAGTGAAGGAAGTGAAACTTTAGGACAAGTAGCGAATTATTATCAATTAATGGATATGATTGAAATGGAGGGTAAAAGAGAAACTCCTGATTTTAATGACGGGATTACGGCAAGCGATGTAAGTTTTACTTATCCGAACAGTAATGAAGCAGCTATAAATAACATAAAGTTATCTATTAAAAAAGGAGAAACAATCGCAATTGTAGGTGAAAACGGCTCCGGAAAATCTACATTAGTACGACTGTTTATCGGGCTATATACCCCTGATTCCGGAAATATTGAAATCGGGGGACAAAATACTAAAACAACTCATCCGAACAGTATTTTTAAAAATATTTCAGGAGTTTTTCAGCATTATCAGCGTTACAAAATGACATTGGCGGAAAACGTGGCAATAAGTAATACAAAAAGCTCTCCTGAAATAGAAAAAATTTACATAGCACTCCGAGAAGCCGAATTTAATAAAAATGAAATTACTTTAGAAACTATGCTTTCTCCGGAATTTAACGGTATTGACCTGTCAGGTGGGCAATGGCAGCGTCTTGCAATAGCTCGTGGACTTTACCGTACTAATGACTTTATAGTTTTAGATGAGCCGACAGCTGCAATTGATCCTATTGAAGAAGCAAAGCTTTATAATCAGTTTAAGCAAATTGTTCGGAATAAGTGTTCAATTATTGTAACTCACCGTTTAGGGTCGGTAAAACTTGCTGACCGTATTGCAGTTATGAATAACGGAGAAATAGAAGACATTGGTACTCATGATGAGCTGCTTTTACGTAAAGGAAAATATGCCGATATGTGGAAAGCACAGGCTTCATGGTATGAAAACAGAACGATATAATAAAATAAAAGGGAGAAGTATTTAACAGAAGTTATAAAGTATTATGAAAAATCAGGAAATGAGGATTTCAACATTACGGTAAAAATCTTTTTGATTAGGAAGATATGTCAAAGCACTGGATTTTTTTATAAAGCTTTTGAATTGAAATTAAAGTAGAAGAAGATAGATTTAATTAAATTTACTGAAATATTTAAATAAAAATTAATGAAGTATAATTCAATTTTTTTAATCTCCAAATTATTTTAACTAAAAAATACCGGCATACGAAAACTATTCCTGTATTTTTCAATTAACTCATTAATTTATTTCTTTATTTCATATGTAAAAAATCCGATAATCTCAATTATAAAGATTATATACAAAATAAAGAATATTATACTCACTGCAATATTAATATTAAAATATATTTATAGACTTTTCCGTAAGCTGTAAAAGATAAATCTTATTTGTTTTATTGACAAATTGAAAACCTAGGATATAATTTAATATATAAATTTAATTAAAAATAATTTTTTATAATATACGAAAAGGGGAAAATTATGGAATTTAAATTTAATTTAACAGAGCAGGATTATCTGGGTTTCAACATATTTGTTATGAAAAATTATAGATTTTATAAAAAACAAAAAAACTCTTTCAAATTTTATATACACTAATACCTGTGAGTTTAGGTTTATATTTTTTTATTTTTGATAAAAAAGAATTTCAAATAAAATTAATAATGTTTATTACCATGGTTATAATCTCGCTTTTATTTTTTATTTTCTTTTCAAAACTATTTGAAAAAATATGTCAAAGAAATGTAAAAAAAATTCTTTTCAAAGAGGGAAAAATTAATATTTTAGGCCAGAGAAATATAATATTTGACGAAGAAAAAATTTATATAATGATGGAATATGAGGAAAATGTTATAATGTATGAAAAAATAACTGAAATAAAGTTGTCTGATGAAGCAGTATATCTTTTTACAGCACCCACAATAGCAATAATTCTTCCAATTAGAATTTTTTCCGATACAAAAGAAAAGAAAGAACTTACAGATTTTTTAGAAAATAAAACAAATTTAACTTTATAGAATAAAGGAGTAATTTTTATGAGTTTTGATTTATTTGTATTTGAAAGAAGAGAAGATATAAGAACTTC
Organism: Leptotrichia sp. OH3620_COT-345; assembly: GCF_003932895.1. NCBI lineage: Bacteria > Fusobacteriati > Fusobacteriota > Fusobacteriia > Fusobacteriales > Leptotrichiaceae > Leptotrichia > Leptotrichia sp. OH3620_COT-345. Next base: position 34,486 of record NZ_RQYW01000001.1, read on the forward strand.
GGAAGATGTAATAAGATTTCTGGAAATATTTACTAAATATAGTGAAAATAAAGATTATAATTCATTACTCGGCTGTTCTGATATTATTTCTGCTTGGAGCAGAAAGATGTTTGAAAAATTTCCGCCATTAAACGGGAAACATACTTTACCAAATAAATTAGCATTTGTGGAAGAAAATTATTTAGCAGACTATTCTTTTGGTAAATATGGAGTTTATTGTTCATTTTCGCCCTCAGTTGCCGAAGAGGCTTTAAATTACATAATTTCAATTTTAGATGAATATAACATAGGGATGTACAATCTTCAAAATTATGGAGCAATATATGGAAAAGATATCGAAATTTTAAAATACAAAACGGAAAGTACGGAAGATATGTTTAGTGACTGGAATAATATACAAATGTCAGTTCAGACAATAGACAGTATAGAAAGAGGTACTTCTCATTGTAATAATGCTTTTATTACAGTATGGTTTGAGAAAAACGGAAAATCTGAGAAAAATTATATCCAGTGTACACCAAATTATGAAAAAAAAGGATTTATGAAAAATATATTCAATAAAAGGAATAAGAACATAATAAAAGGATATTTATTTGAAATTATGAAAGAGGATGAATTATATCAGATAGAAGTTGAAAACAAAAATAACCTTACCAAACTTATGAAATCATGGTGTGTAAATAGAAAAGAGCCTGATATAAGTTCTTATAAAAAAATATTGTAAAAATTATTTTTCTGAAAGGAAGTCTTAGATAAATGTTAATATTTGCTAATGTTGCGTGGAGTATATTTCTCATTCCTCCGCTTATTATCGCCATTCCTGTATTCATAATAATAAGAAAAACTATTCTGAAAAACGATGATCCTACACATAATCCGGGACCAACTCCTAAAAGATTGACAGCATTTATTATTTTATTTACATCGTATATTGTTCCTGCTATAATACTTTATCATTTTTTTATAGATAAAATCCGATAGTAAAAATTTTGAAAAAGGAGTTTTCTAATGTCTGAAGTAAAATTTCGATATAATAAATATTCAGAATTTATATTATATTTTATGATTATTTCAAGTATAATTGCAGGTTTTTTTATTTATGTCGTGATAATTAATTATTCCGGAATTGCCAAAGGTACGGAATATACACCTGTATATTTTAGAAAACATAAAGAATATGCTGTTTATTTAATATTTGGATTGATTCCAATTTTTATGCTTTTTCCTGCATGGATTGCAACTAAATGTTGGGGAAGTAAGGAAGAAGAGGGAAGTGTCAAACTTTATGATGATTTTGCAATTTTATATTACCGTAATCAAGAAATAAAAATTAATAAGGGTGAACTGAATATAAAATTTATGGCTCCCCGTTTGGAATGGTATGTTCTTTATATACTGAAGATACAAAAAAGAAAAATCAAGTTATGTACTTCCGTTATTGAATGGAAAGAAAATAAAAATAAGAAATTTGACCTTTCGCTTGACATTGCAATAGATAAGCTGAGGTATTATGAAAAAAATAAAAAAAGTAAAAAAATAAGAGAATTTATCGTTTCTTTCTATGAATTGAAAATAATGCTCGGAATAAGTACTCCTGAAATTTTTGATAATACACCGTATTATATTGATTACAACAGTGTAATTACCATACCGGAAGGAAAATTTGCAACCTGTCTGATAAGAGAAAGAAAAAATCCTGTTCATGTGACAGGAGATTTACAAATTGATATAAGTTTATTAAAGGCTGATGAAATAGATGAAAAAAATCTAAAAAAACAATTTATTCTTGCTGTTATTGAATTGAATGAAGAAGTCGAATTATATGATTAATAACTCGGCAAAATCTTATATTAATTTTCAGGAGGTTAAAAATGAAGAAAAATAAAAAAATGGGCTTATGGAGTACGGTTATCTGGAATTTGACACTGTTCGGTATCGTAATAATTTTATTTATATACTTTTTATTAAGATATATAAATAAAGGATTGAATACTCCGGAAGAATATATTTTTCTTATAGTAATAGGATTATTTATCATAGCAAATATAAATCCGACATTTAAAAACATTAAAAAAATTTATTTATATTATAAAGAAGAAAGAGAAGAAATATTTATATGTGAGTGCAGTTTTATGAAAATGTATCAAAAATTAAGCCTGAGAAGGATGTTTTTAGCATTGATACTTCCTTTAGCAATGATTTTAGCTACTCTATTAACATTCCTTATTTTCGCTAATCAAATATTTTCCCGAAGAGAAATGCTTCATTCTTGGACTTTTATATTTTCAATTATTCCGAAAGATTTTTTTATGGTTATTATTATCTTATCTTTTTTCCTGTTTTTAAAAATTTATTTGATACAGAAATATAATATAGAACTTCTTTTTAAAATTTATGATACAGCTACACAAGAAGAAATAGAGATTTTAGACAGTATACAGGAAAAACGACATGGATATGTCTTTACTAAAAATTTTCTAATAAACTGGGACGGCTTTCTCAATATAATTCCACTGAAAGAGATAAAAGAAATAAAATACATAAAATATTTTTATCTGGTAGTATATGGAACAAGACTAAGAATTAAATCTGATAAAAAATATACAATATGGGCTCATGGACCATCTGAAGATGAATGGATAGAAAGAGGCTTTTTATCACCTCAGAAAAAATCCGGAAAAAGTATTAATATGGATATAAACATACCTATGTAAAATTTAAAAATGAACGTTATTTGTTTTAAGGAGGAAATTACATGGAAATCTTTACTTCTCAAATCGACTTAATCAGGAAAATGGGATTTAGTAACTGGATCGGGACTTATCCTGTCAATCCTCTTACTATAGTTACAACAGTGTTAATTATCGGTTTTATAGTTTTAATTGTAAATGCTAAAGTAAAAAAGAATAATGCCAAAAGAAATAAAGTTGAAGGAGCGGCTCTTGTAATATTAAAAAAGCAAAATTCATTTAATAATGATTTTGCCGAACAGGTAAGAGTAATGGAAGTTAATGGAAAAAAAGCTGACTGTTTTTTTTATAAAACAAGACCTGCTATCTATTTAGATCCGGGTAAAAATGAATTAATTGTCTATGCGGAATGGGCACAAAGTATCCAAAAATTTTTTAAAACCAAACCCGAAAAAATAAATCTGAACTTAAATTACAACACGGTATACACTCTTTATTATATAATTGAAACGCAACAATACTTACTTTGTAAAGGAGACAGATATGAAAGAGAAAAATGGGAAAATTTTGTTAATAATGATGACCTCATTATCGGATAAATTATGCTGTATTATATTCAAAAAACTGCTCAACTAACTTAAATTAATAAAAAATATCGGAATGTAAAAATTACCTTGATATTTTTTATTAACTCATTAACTATTTTTATATATAATATATAAAAAATCCGAAAATTACAATTATAAAAATTATATATAAAATAAAGAATATTATGCCTATTATCATAAGAATTAAAGTGTATTTACAGGCTTTTCCATAAGATTCAAAATATTGTCTCAATTCTTCTCCCTTTTTATTATATTGGAGATTTTCAAGAACCTTTGAAGATTCAAGGAGTTTAAGTCCTATTAAAACAGTCGGAACTCCCGTTAATAATCCGATTACTGTAAGTGATGCTAAAATACCTGAAATCATATTCAATATACCTGTTATCTTATTAGTCAGTATAATTGTTTTTAAATTTTTAACTGTAATACTGTCTAAATTAAAAGTAATATTATCGGAATTATTATTTTCCGAATGAAAATTATCATATTTATAAATTGTTTCTTCCGCTTTCTGTATCAGTTCATTTGAATCACCTTCTTCATCATTCAGTTTTTTTCTTATATCATCTTCAATATTCATACAAATTCCACCTCTTTAATATAATATAATTTATTTTACTATATATGAATTTTATAGTCAATAGCTATATTTTTCACGATTTTCTTGAAAAAATACATTTAACCTTTCTTATAAATTTTTAATTAAAAACTAATTCAAATTTCACTGAAAAGTAAAAATGCCCGTTCACTGTAAAAAATATTTTATTATGCTTATTTTACATATTTTATGGATTGCAAAATTTAAATTCATCGAAATAATTAATTATTTAAAAAATATATTATATATGCTATAATTCATTAATTAAAAAATGAAAGGAGATAAATAGTATGAATTTTGTTTATATTTCACCTCAATTTCCAAAAACAAACTGGAATTTTTGTGACAGACTTAAACAAAACGGGGTAACGGTATTGGGAATCGCAGATGTATCTTATGATGAATTGGACGAAAAACTGAAAAATTCTCTAACTGAATATTATAAGGTTTCATCATTGGAAAATTATGATGAAGTACTCAGAGCTGTAGGTTATTTTACTTTTAAATACGGAAAAATAGACTGGTTGGAGTCAAATAATGAATATTGGCTGGAACAGGACTCAAAACTCCGTACTGATTTTAATATAAATTCAGGAATAAAGTCCGATGAAATTCTTAATATAAAAGAAAAGTCACTTATGAAAAATTCTTATAAAAAAGCTGAAATAGGAACGGCGGCTTATCATATAGTTTCTACATTGAAAGAAGGCAAGAAATTTATAGAAAAAGTGGGGTTTCCTGTAGTTGTAAAACCTGATAACGGAGTAGGAGCAAGTAACACTTACAGAATAAAAAATGAAAAAGAATTAAAAAAATTTTATGAAAATCTTCCTGACATGAAATATATTATGGAGGAATATGTTTCAGGGGATCTTGTTTCTTATGATGCAATTATAGATGCCGAGGGAAATCCTATTTTTGAATCGGGAATAACATGGGAACCTACAATTATGGATATTGTAAATGAAGGACTTGATTTGTATTATTATGTAAGAAAGGAACTCCCGAAAAAACTAATTGATGCAGGAAGAAGAACTGTCAAAGGTTTTGGAGTAAAAAGCCGTTTTATTCATATGGAATTTTTCAAACTTCTTGAAGACAAAAAAGGACTGGGGAAAAAGGGAGATTATATCGGTCTTGAAGTAAATATGCGACCGGCAGGAGGGTACACTCCTGATATGTATAATTATGCCAATAACACTGATGTATATCAAATATGGGCAGATATGATAGCATTTGGAAAAATTGTTAATGTTCCTGCCAATAGCGAACTTGAAAAATATTATTGTGTGTACGTAAGCAGAAGAGACAGCAAAAATTATATCCATACACACGAAGAAATCATTGAAAAATATAACAGCAATCTTGTGATGTATGAGAGAATGCCTGAACTTTATTCAGCAGCAATGGGAAACAACATGTATACTGCAAAATTTTTATCAAAAGAAAAAATGGAAGAATTTGTAGATTTTGTACATAAAATCCAATAATATTTTCAAAATAAATATAAAACTAAAGTTATTAGAAAGGGGCAAAAATGTACACTGAATATAGAAAAGAATACAGCAATTACTTAAATAAAGAAACAGAATTTAAGAGATATGGAAATATTGGAAAACCGTGTCTCGTTTTTCCTCCCCAAGATGGGAAATTTCATGATTATGAAGATTTTAAAATGGTTGAAGCATTATCAGAATTCATTGAACAAGGGAAAATACAGCTTTTCTGTGTAGACAGTATTGACAGTGAAACATGGTCGGATAGGAATGGAAACCCGAGAGCAAGAATTGAAAAACAAGAAAATTGGTTTAAATATATATCTGAAGAATTTATTCCGAAAATTCATAATCTGACAGGAAGAAAGGACATTATAGTAACAGGCTGCAGCATGGGCGGTTCTCATGCCGGAATTTTATTTTTCCGTAGGCCCGATTTATTTGATACTCTTATTTCATTAAGTGGGGCTTATAATCCGTCAATGTTTTTTGGAGATTATATGGATAATCTTATTTATGATAATTCTCCCGTTCATTTTCTAAAAAATATGCCGTCAGATCACTATTACCTGGATCTATACAGACAAAAAAACATAATAATCTGTATAGGTCAGGGAGCATGGGAAGAAGATCTTATACCCGGAAATAAGGAAATGGAAATAATACTTAAAGAAAAAAATGTTCCTGCATGGGTTGATTTTTGGGGATATGATGTAGCTCATGATTGGAATTGGTGGCAAGTACAAATAAAATACTTTATAGAAAAAGTGCTCAATAAATAAATTTTAATATAAAATGATAATAGTTTTATTTATAAAAATAATTCAACTTAACGAATTACAGTCACTTTAAAATTTTGATTTTAAGATATTAGAAATAGAGGTTATTCTTTAATTATCAAAATATATAGGTCTATATTAAAAAGTAGACATATTATTTATTTTATGTTATTATAAATTCAGAAATTTGAATTTAATTGTGAATTATATAAGAAAATCTTAAAAGCATTAACAAATCTTTCAATTTGAAAGAAATTGTTGTGCTTTTAATTTTATATGTCTTATAATTTTTTTCAATACTGTTAACTAAATAAATATTTCTCAGTATTATTCAATGAAACTATATTTTTCAAAAAAATTTGAATAATTTAAATGAAAAGTAATCTGATAAATAAAATATAGGCATAATATTAAATAATTATGTTATGGAAAGGAAAATGAAAATATGTTGAAAAAATTATTTTCATATGTAGGAGAATATAAAAAAGCATCAATTTTATCCCCGTTATTCATTTCAGTGGAAGTTATGCTGGAGATATTAATTCCGTTCCTGATGTCATCAATAATAGATGACGGACTTAGTAAAGGAAATATGAAACATATATATTTTATAGGATTTATAACTTTTATAGTAGCTATAATATCCCTTTTTGCAGGATTTGTTGCCGGAAGATATGCCGCAAAAGCTTCAGCAGGATTTGCAAAAAATATAAGACAGGCAGTTTTTTACAAAATACAGGAATTTTCCTTTGGAAATATAGACAAATTTTCTACCGCAGGACTTATAACAAGATTTACCACAGATATTGCAAATTTACAAATTTCATATCAAATGATTCTGAGAATTTTTGTCAGAGCTCCCTTAATGCTTATTTTTGCAATAATGATGACCATTTACATAAATGCAGGATTATCTCTTATATTTCTCGGAGCAGCCGCAATTTTAGGAATCGTAATGATTGTAGTTATTTTTAAAGTGTATCCTATATTTTCCAATGTAATGAGAAAATATGACAAATTAAATTCCAAATTACGGGAAAATATTAACGGAATTAGGGTTGTAAAATCTTACGTAAGAGAAAGTCATGAAACAAATGAATTTAAAAAATCTACAAGTGAACTAAAAAATATGCTATTAAGTGCAGAAAAAATTACAATATTTGTTTCTCCTGCAATGTTATTCTGTATGTATTCATGTATTATTCTACTTTCATGGTTCGGATCAAAAATGATAGTTATAGGAAATTTAACTACAGGACAACTTATGAGCTTATTTTCATATACTTCCAATATACTCATAAGTATACTTATGGTAGCAATGATAATTGTAAGACTGAGTATTTCAAAAGCTTCCGGGAAGCGTATAGTGGAAGTATTAAATGAAGATCCTGCTATAAAAAATATTGAAAACCCTGTATTTGAAGTAAAAGACGGTTCAATTTTATTTAAGAATGTAAATTTCAGCTATAGTAACAATTCGGAAGTATTAAACCTTGAAAATATAAATTTGAATATAAAGCAAGGAGAAACTGTCGGAATAATAGGAGGAACAGGAAGTGCCAAATCCGCTCTTGTTCAGCTTATTCCAAGATTATACGATGTTCTTAGCGGTAAAGTGAAAGTAGGAGGAACAGATGTAAGAAAATACGATATAAAAACTTTAAGAGATAATGTAGCCATAGTATTACAGAAAAATGTACTATTTTCAGGTACTATAAAAGAAAATCTTTTATGGGGTAACAAAAAAGCAACGGAAGAAGAAATTGTAAATGCATGCCGTCTTGCTCAGGCAGATGAATTTATTCAAAAATTTCCCGATAAATACAATACTCATATAGAACAGAACGGTTCCAATGTTTCGGGAGGACAGAAACAACGTTTATGTATAGCCAGAGCCTTACTTAAAAAGCCTAAAATACTTATTCTGGACGATTCTACAAGTGCAGTTGATACAAAAACGGATAAATTAATAAGGGAAGCCTTCAAAAATAATATTCCCCATATTACAAAAATTATTATTGCCCAGAGGATTTCTTCAATTAAAGATGCTGATAAAATTATAGTTCTGGATGATGGAAAAATAGTCAATATGGGAACTCATGAAGAATTAATGATATCAAGCAAAATATATAAAGAAGTGTTAGATTCTCAAAAAGAAGGAGGAAGCGGAAATGAGTAGAACTGACAAAAAAATGAATAAAGTAAAATCTTTCAAAGCTCTTCTGCTTTTAATAAAATATATGTTCAGATTATATAAATTTCATTTTATCGCCATACTTATATTCATATTTCTGAACTCTTTATGCATGGTCAGAGGAACTCTTTATATAAAACGGCTTATTGACGGTTATATTGTTCCAAATATAGGAAACCCCGATATCAGTTATACTCCTTTATTAAAAATCATTTTTTCAATGATAATAACATATTTAGCAGGAATAGGATTCAGCTATTTTACAGGAAGACTTATGATAGTTACTGCTCAAGGCACATTAAAACAGTTGAGAGATGATGTATTTTCTCATATGGAAAAATTTCCGATAAAATATTTTGATACTCATGCTCATGGAGATATAATGAGTATCTATTCAAGTGATATTGATGCATTAAGGGATATGATCACAGAAAGTCTTACACAGATAATATCAGCAGCAGTAACTATTTTAAGTGTGTTAATTTCAATGTTTTTATTAAATATTCCTTTAACGATTTTTGCTATTTTTATGGTAATCCTCATAATTACAGTTACAAAAATAATTTCAGGAAAAAGCGGAAAAAATTTCAGGAAACAACAACAGAATATAGGTATTACAAATGGTTATATAAAAGAAATGCTTGAAGGTCTGAAAGTAGTCAAAGTTTTTTCTTATGAGGAGGAAATAAAAAAGAAATTTGACATTATAAATGAAAGCGTATTCATAAGTTCAAATAACGCGAATAAATATGCAAATATTTTAGCTCCTATTGTAAGTAATTTGGGGAATATAAATTTTGTACTTACTGCTTCAATAGGATCATTTTTAGCTCTTTCAGGTATAGGAAAATTTACTTTAGGAGGACTTGCTTCATTTTTACAGTTTACAAAAACATTAAATCAGCCTATAGCACAAACAACTCATCAAATAAATTCCGTTATGTTGGCTGCAGCGGGAGCTCAAAGAGTGTTTGATCTGCTCAATGAAGAACCTGAATCTGATGAAGGAAATGTCACTCTTGTAAATGCAGAATATGATGAAAAAAACAATATTATGGAAGTTGACAGACATACCGGTGTATGGGCATGGAAATATCCTCATAAAAATGGTAATACGACATACAAAAGACTTCTTGGAAATGTTGTATTTGAAAATGTGAAATTCGGTTATAATAATGAAAGAATTATTTTGCATGATATAAATTTATATGCCGAACCGGGTCAGAAAATAGCCTTTGTAGGTGCAACCGGAGCCGGAAAAACTACTATTACTAATCTTATAAACAGATTTTATGATATTCAGAGCGGAAAAATAAAATATGACGATATAGACATTAAAAAAATTAAAAAATCTGATTTAAGAAAATCACTTGGAATAGTATTACAGGATATTCATTTATTTTCAGGGACAGTTTCAGATAATATAAAGTACGGAAAACCTAATGCTTCCCAAGAGGAAGTAGTTGCAGCGGCAAAACTTGCAAATGCTCATAATTTTATAAAACATCTCCCTGAAGGATATGACACATATCTGAATAATGGAGGAGCAAATCTCTCCCAAGGTCAAAGGCAATTGCTTTCAATAGCAAGAGCGGCAATAGTTGATCCTCCTGTGCTTATACTGGATGAGGCTACATCAAGTATAGATACGAGAACTGAAAAAATAGTTCAGGAAGGAATGGATAAATTGATGAAAGGTAGAACTGTATTTGTAATAGCACATAGACTTTCTACAATAAAAAATTCTGACGTAATAATGGTTCTTGAACAAGGAAGAATAATTGAAAGAGGAAATCATGAAGAACTTCTAAAACAGAAAGGAGCTTACTATCAACTTTACACGGGAGGATTTAACACTGAATAAAACATAAAAGCATATTAGAAATTTATGTATTTTTCAAATCAATTATAACAAAACTTTATGAAAGGATTATAATGCTATCGAAAAGTAAAAAAATATTGAAAATTATGTTTATTTTATTTTTAATACTCTTTGTTTTTATACAGTTTCTTATTATTTCAGGAATGAAAGATGAGAGTAATGAAAAAGTTGATTATGTCGTAATTTTAGGAGGAAGAGTTTACGGAAATGTTCCTTCCGCCTCTTTGAAAGAACGAATAAAAACAGCAGCGGAATATTTAAAGAAACATCCTGAGGTTAAAGCGGTCGCTTCAGGGGGAAAAGGAAAAGGGGAAGATATTTCAGAAGCTGAAGTAATAAAAAAAGAATTAATTAAAAGAGGAATAAATGAAAACAGTATTTTATCTGAAGATAAATCCCGTACAACTGTGGAAAATTTAAAATTCAGTATAAAAAAAATAAATTCAACTGAAAATAAAAATGGAAATTTTAAAATACTTATCGTAACTAACGAATATCATTTATACAGGGCAAAAAAAATTGCTGAAAAATTAGGAATTAAAGCCTATGGTCTGAGTGCCAAAACTCCTTTAATTTCTGTTCCGAAATCTCATATAAGGGAATTTGCAGCAATAATAAAATATTATTTTAAAAAAAATAATATAAAATAATAAAATATTTGTGGTATAATAATATTATAAAATAAATTTGGAAAATAAGAGGGAAAATAATGAAAAAACTATTATTAACAGCATTTTTGGTACTAGGAATTCAATCATTAAGTTGTGAATTTATGAATAATCCTGATGTTCTGTTGGGAAGAATAATTACAAAAATAAAACAGGGGAAAAAAACACAAGACATATTCTGTGACAGTGAAGAAATAAAAATGGCATATTATCTTGTAGAAAACGGAGACTATAATTTAAATATCGGAATAAATATCGGAATAGGAGAACAAACTACAAATAATGATTTCAAAAATGATTTTTATAAAAAACTATCTGAATATACCGAACTTCTAAAAACAGTTGACAGAAAAAATTTAAACGGTTTGCCTCTACCTGATAAGGAAGTATTAAGATTTTTTGGTCAAATTCAGCCTAATAAAAATTTCTTTTTCATAGGAAAATATGAATATGACAGAAAAACGGACAAATATAAAATGATAGTGAATTTAAAAGGAAAACAGATTTTTGAGCAAATGGGTCTTTTTAACGGAATTCAGGTAGAATATTCCGATGAAATTATATTTTAATTTAACACGTAAAATTATTGTTTAAATAAAAATTTAAAACAGGAGTGAAAAAATGAATCTGAAAAAAATTAGAAAAGCAGTAATTCCGGCAGCAGGATTAGGCACAAGAGTGCTGCCTGCAACAAAGGCTCAACCTAAAGAAATGCTCGCAATAGTGGATAAACCTGCTTTGCAATATCTGGTTGAAGAACTTGTAGAATCAGGAATAGAAGAAATACTTATAGTAACAGGAAGAAATAAAGTTTCCATTGAAAATCATTTTGATTATTCTTATGAATTGGAAAAAACTCTTGAAGAAAACGGGAAAAAAGATTTGTTAAAAGTAGTACATGATATTTCAAAAATGTCAAATATTTATTATGTAAGACAAAAAAAGCCTCTAGGTCTGGGGCATGCTATCGGTTGTGCTGAAGCATTTGTAGGAAATGAACCTTTTGTAGTTCTGCTCGGAGATGATGTAATATACACTGATTCGGCTAAAGGTGAAATTCCTGTAACTAAACAGCTTATAAATAAATACGAGCAATTAAATGGAGGGACTATTTTAGGAGTACAAGAAGTTCCTGAAAAAAATGTAAATAAATATGGAATTATTTCTCCTTTAAAAAAAATAGACGAATCTACTGTAGAAGTTGCAGATTTTGTTGAAAAACCATCTCTGGAAGAAGCACCGAGCAAACTGGCAGCACTGGGAAGATATGTGTTAGAACCTGAAATCTTCAGCTTTTTGAAAAATACAAAACCCGGAAAAGGTGGAGAAATACAGTTGACAGATGCCATACTTGATATGAAAAAATCGGGAAATAAATTATATGCTTATGATTTTAAAGGATTGAGATATGATACAGGCGATAAGTTCGGCATGTTTGTAGCAAACATTGAATTCGGGCTACGTCATCCTGAATTAAAAGATAAAGCCCAAGAATATTTAAAAAATTTATATGAAAAAATAAAATAAATTTATTAATGTTTCATAAAAATTTCTATTTTTGCATCCATACTTTTGTACTGAATCATTATAAAGTTAAAAAATGTGGAATAAAAAAGGTTTTTATGGAACTTTTTTAATATAATTTTCATAAAAAATATAAAAATAAGAAAAAAATATGTTTATCATTATAGTTAAATACGGTATAATAAAGAAATGATTTATTTTTGAATTTTTTTAAAACTTACAAAAATCAGTCTTATCTGAGTTTTATATATTTAAAAAGTTTTTATTGCTTTAAATAAATTATGATTGTTTTTTTTATAAAACTTAAATATTTAAAAATAGAACTCAAATAATATATAATACAACTATTTAGAAATAAATTTTATTTTAATTAATGTCAAACTGAAAATAATTATAATTTTATGGAGATAATATAATGAAAAATATAATTTTATTTTATATACTTCTTGCTCTGTTTTCTACCCAAGGTTTTTCTTTCGGAGCAAATATATCTAAAAAAATAAATCAAAATAATAAAAACTATGAAAAAGTCTCAAAAGAACTTGAAACCACCAAAGAAAAAGAAAAAAAACTTGATAGACAGCTTGAAACAACAAAATGTACTGTCAAAAATTCAAAAAAGAAAAGTAATTTACCTTTATGTAAAGATTCAACAACTTTTTCCAGAAATACGACTACATATAAAAATAATAAAATATTAAAAGTATATTCTCCTGAAAATGAACCTTTACTTGAGATACCCATTATCGCGGAAACAAATACTAAAAGCGATAAAGGTAAAGACTTGAATTCAAATGGATTTAATAAAAGAACAAAAGAATATAAAGCAAGCTATGATCATAAAGTTGATGAAAAGCTTAAAGTAGGAATAGGGCTAAACCATAAAGATAAAGAAATAAGGCAAAACATAGCACAAACAAAACATAAAAAAAATATTGATGATAATAATGTATCAGTAAATACTGAATATGAAAAAAACGGTATAATTTATAAAGGAAAGGTAGAATATGGAACAGGACATTCTTATAAAAAAGGAATAAAAAATAACACCCCTTCAAGTCATTATGATTATATAAATTCCAAAGGAAATATTTCAGTAAAAAAAGATTTGGGAAATAATATAGAACTCGTGCCATCTGCAGGAGTTGAATGGAAAAATATAAATGAAAAAATGGCATCTAAAAACGGCAAAAGCTATTCATCAAATTCCGATTCCGATGTGATAGCTTCCACGGGAGTAAAACTCCAGCAGAAATACAATGATAAAATCAGATGGGAAATAGGAACTGAATATAAACAGAATATGAAAAATGTCTTTTCTGATAAAGGCAACTATAACAAAACTCTCAATAATGATACCTATAAACATAGAACACTTGTAACAGGAGGAAATGTAAAATATGAAAAAAATGATTCATTGACATACAAATTTGGATATAATTTTGAAAAAAACAGACTTTATAACAATCATGTCATAAACTTCGGAGTTATTTATCAACTAAAAGATCAATAATAGGAGGCGGTATGTTAATAGGAGGAAATGATACAACAAAGAAAATTGATAATTATGCTATAACTGTATTAGGAGTGCCGGGAAATGTTCTTATGGAAAATGCAGCAGTTTCTTTTATAAAACATATGGATATGACTTCCGACAGTTATCTTGTAATTTGTGGAAAAGGAAATAATGGTGGTGACGGTTATGCTATTGCAAGACAACTTCATGTTTCAGAAAAAAATGTATCTATTTTCTGTGTAGATAATATAAATATGAGTAATGACTGTAAAATAAATTATAATATATGTAAAAAATTAAATATGAAAATATATTATGATATTAAAGAATTGGAACATCTCCTTATCAACAGTAAAATAATAGTAGATGCTTTATTCGGAACCGGATTAAATTCTGAGGTTACAGGAAAGTTTAAAGATATAATTAAAAAAATAAATAAATTTTCCGTTAAAGCAAAAGTGTATTCAGTAGATATCCCTTCAGGAATTAACGGCGATACGGGAGAAATAATGGGAGAAGCGGTAAAAGCATTTAAAACCGTTTCTTTTGTTACATATAAAAAAGGATTTTTCAATAAAAAAAATGAAAGCTGTTTCGGGAATATAGAAATAGAAAATATAGGTATAAATGAAAATATTTTTTCAGAATTGACAGATGATTATTATCTTACCAAAAAATTCATTAGAAGATATATTATCGGACGTAATAAAGATTTTCATAAAGGAAATTTTGGAAAAGTACTAATTTTTGCAGGAAGTAAAGGTTTTTCAGGTGCTGCAAAAATAACTGTAAATTCTTGTGTCAGAAGTGGTGCAGGACTAGTCACTTTACTTACTTATATTGATATTGTTGACAATATCAGTTCATCTATCATAGAAGCAATGACAATCGAAATAGATAATAGCTGCCTTAAAAAAAACTTTGAAGAAATAGAAAAAGTAATTTTAAATTCTGATGTTGTTGCCATTGGACCGGGTATAGGAAAGACAGAAAATTCCTTTAATATTTTTAAAAAAATTATAAATTACAAAAAAAATAATAAAGGCAATAAAATAAATTTAGTTATAGATGCTGACGGATTGAATCTCCTTTCAGAAAATAAAAAAATTTTTGAAAAAATTAAAGGTAGAACTGTTTTAACACCTCATTTAGTTGAATTTTCAAGGTTAACAGGAATAACTCCTGAAAACATTGAAAAAAATAAATTTGAAATTTGTAAGAATTTTGCTTTATCCAAAGGGGTTATATTGCTTTTAAAAGGCAGAAATACTTTAATAACTAACGGAAAAAAAACTTATATAAACAGTACCGGAAATCCTCATATGGCAAACGGAGGAATGGGTGATTGTCTAACCGGGATAATTGCATCTCTTATAGGACAAAATTACGGATTAATAGAAAGTGCCAATATAGGTGCTTTTCTTCATGGATATATTGCTGACGAATTGCTGAAAAAACAATATATTATAAATGCTTCTCACATAATTCAAACTCTTCCTGAATATATGAGAAAATTATTTATATAAAATACTTGCTAATATTGGAAATAATATATATAATATAGTTCAGAATAAATTTTATTTAGGAAGTTGAAGAAAATGAGTATAAAAATAATTTCAAAAAATCAGAAAAATATAGAAGAATTTTTAAAATTTAGAAATATGAATTGTTCAAATGCTGATGATATAAAGGAAAGTCAGAATATTGTTATTTTGGGAAATTTTGATGGAGTCCATGAAGGACATAGAAAAATTTTTGACAGTGCTGTAAAAAAATCTCTTTTAAAAGGATATAAAAGCGTAGTTTATACTTTTTCTGAATATCCTCAAAAAAAGGAAAGTAGAATTACTACACCTTCGGAAAAACTGGAATTAATAAGTGGAGCTGATATTAATTACATATATTTAGATGAATTTGAAGATGTGAAAAATTTTTCACCTGAAGAATTTGTAGATAAAATTTTAATTAAAACATTAAATACAAAAGAAATATACTGCGGATTCAATTTTACTTTTGGAAAAAATAAGTCAGGAAATATTAAAGTTCTTGACAATATAATTAGAGAAAAGTATAACAACAGTATAGCACTTAATGTTCAACCACCTGTCTTAGACAATGAAAACGAAATAATAAGCAGTACAAGGATAAGAAGGTATATTGAAAAGTCTGATTTGACTAAAATGAAAGAGCTGCTAGGACATAATTTTATTATTATGGGAAAAGTCATACATGGAAAAAAATTAGGAAGAACTCTAGGCTTTCCTACAGCAAATCTGACTTTTGAAAATAGGATTTATCCTGAATTTGGAGTATATGGAGTATATATTCACATCGAAGGAGAGAATAAAATTTACCATGGTGCAATGAATATCGGTAAAAATCCCACTGTAGAAAGTGATTGCCTGAATGTAGAAACGCATATATTTGACTTTGACAAAGATATATATGGAAAAATTATATTAATCGAAATTCTTGAAAAAATAAGGGATGAAGTAAAACTCAATTCCTTAGATGAACTTATGAAAAAAATTGAGGATACTACTCATACTTGGAGAAAAAGAATAGATGAAAAATACTACGATACAAGTAAAAATAGATAATTTTGAAGGACCTCTTGACCTTCTTATACATTTAATTGAAAAAAAACAGATGAAAATTACTGAAATAAATATTTCACAAATAATAGATGATTACCTGATTTATATAAAACAACAAAAAAATGAAAATCTGAAAATAAAAGTTGAATTTTTGATTATGGCAACAGATCTTATTGAAATAAAGGCATATTCAATATTAAACAAGGAAAAAAAGGATGAAAAAATAGAAGATCTTGAAAGAAAACTTATGGAGTACAAACTTTTTAAGGAAATTTCAGAATTATTTTCAGAATACGAAAATGAATATAATGTGCCATATAAACGAACAGGAACAAAAAATATTGAAACTGCCTTAATAGAATACGATATCTCAAAATTGACTCTGGAAACTTTATTGAACAGCTTTAAAGCGTTATTGGAAGAGGAAGATAAGGAAAAGCTTATTTTAAATCTGGAAGAGGATTATTCCACAGAAGATGCGGTGGATGAAATAAATGAAATTATGATTACTGAAAATAGGATAAGTTTCAGTACATTATTGAAAAATAAATTTACAAAATCAAGAATAGTTTCGTTATTTTTATGTATACTCGAAATGTTTAAAAGCGGCTATATAGATATAGTCAGTGATGAAAAAGAATTTTATATACAAAAGTTATCATCATAACAGAAAGGTAAATTTTATTAATGTTTAAATCAAGTTTTATTGTTATGACCATAAATATGCTTAGTAGACTGCTCGGTCTAATAAGAGAAATGATAATAGGAAGTATGTTTGGAGCTACCGGATTTACTGATGCATATGTCAGTGCTACTAAGATTCCTAATTTTTTTACAACGTTGTTTGGAGAAGGCTCACTTGGAACGGTTTTTATTCCAATTTATAATAAAGGCCTTGAAGAAAAAGGAAAAGAAAAAACCGATGATTTTGTTTTTTCCCTATTGAACCTTATCATTGCCTTTACATCAACTTTATCAATTATAATGATAGTTTTTTCAAGACCAATTTTAAAAGTGACTACAGGATTTAATGATCCTCAGAGGTTTGAAATAGCAAATAATTTACTGAAAATAGTGGCATTTTATTTTTTATTTATTGCTCTTTCAGGGGTAGTTGCCTCACTTTTAAATAACTACAAAAAATTTGCTATTGCAGCTTCTACAGGACTTGTTTTTAACTTGACAATAATAATAGGAACTTTATTTACATCAAAAAAATGGGGAATTTATGGTTTGGGAACAGCATATCTGCTATCTGGAGTTTTTCAACTTGGGATGATGCTTCCCCAGTTTTTTCAAATAATGAAAAAATATAAATTCCTATTTAATCTCAAAGATGAATATGTTCAGGAAATGTTTAAACTCATGATACCTACATTAATAGGAATATTTGGATATCAAATTAATGAAATAGTAGATAATCGATTTGCTACCACTCTTCCTCCGGGAACTGCAAGTGCTTTAAATTATGCAAGTAGACTTTATTTATTACCAATAGGTGTCTTTGCAATATCATTATCGGTCGTAATTTTTCCTACATTATCACAAGCGGTAGTAAAAAAACAGACAAAAAAAGTAAAAAACACTATACAAAAAGGCCTGAATATGTTGGCATTTCTTATTATTCCGTCTTCGACCATACTTATGGGATATGCTGAGCCTATAGTTACACTTATATATAAAAGAGGACATTTTTCAGATAAAGGAGTTGTAATAACTTCAGAGGCACTACAATTTTATGCTTTAGGGCTTTTATTTTTTTCTACAATACATTTGCTGACACGAAGCCATTATGTATATAAAGACAGAATATTACCTGTGATTTCATCATTTACCGCAATCTTTATAAATATTTTATTGGATTTTCTCTTATATAAAAAATATGCCCATGTGGGACTTACAATTGCAACCTCCTTTTCAGCTATGATAAACTATATAATATTACTTATTTCTTTAAATAAAAGGCATATTAAGTTGAATAAAATGATTTATTTGAAATTTCTTTTTCTCTCGTCAGTAACATCACTTACTGCTTATTATATTTCAAATAAGATAAATACCCCTTATTTAGGAAAATTCAGTATTTTAATTAATATAGCAGCATTTGCTGTCTTATATCTGAGTATGTGGATAATATTAATAATGATAAAAAGATCAAAAAGAAAATAAAATATGAAACTTAGTCACTGTTTATGAGAGCAGTGATTTTTTATTTTACAAAGTATTTTTAAATTTCAAATAATTGTAAAAGTAAGAAAAAATAATAAATTGAAAAAATATACATTTAATATTTGAGTTAAATAAAAAATACAGATAATAAATGCAGAAGATTATTTAAAAAAAAGGGGTAAACTTGTTTCCGGTTTATTCAATAAACTTTTAAACGGTTTATTTTAATCTTGATTATAGTTTATTTTAAAAATGTGGAAAAGTAGATATTTTTTTTGTGTGTCTTTTTAAAAAATACACTGCATTTATTTGTTTACTTTAAATTTTCCTGTATTAAAAAAACAAAAGCAACATATTTATGTAGGAAATGTGGAAAACTTTTGAATAGTTTTCAAAATAAAAAAGGTTAAAAAATTACAGTACAAGTTTAAAATAAAATGTTAATCTGAATTTTAAAAAATTATTCAACAAGTTATTGAATAAAAAAATATATTATAAATTTTATGATTTTTTAATTTTTATAAAATTAGTAAAAATATTAAGTTTTTAATTTTATATATAATTAGAGAAGTGTTTTTAATCTAATAAAATTATTTTTTATAATATCTATAAGGCAAAATATATAGAAATGTTTTTAATTTTAAAATCATCGGAAATATGATTTCAAATTCTTTGCGAGGTGAAAATTGATATTTAATAATATAAATTTTAAAAAATAAAAAAACTGTTTTATAAATTAAACAGTTTTCCTATTTGTAATTTTATATTTATTCAAATGTAACTTAAAAAATATGTTATTAAAATTGGAAAATTATTTTTCACTTATAAAACAGTATTTTTTATAATAAACCGGATTATGCATAGCTTTTTTCTTAAATTTTTAGCAATATTCAAAATCTAAAATATCCTTTTTTATATCCTTAATAAGAAATTCTGATAAATCTGGAAGTTCTGTTTGAATTAGAACAAAAAGTTTGGATATAATTTTCCCTGTAAATACTTTCTTTATCTGGTCTATTTCATTTAAAGAATATTTTTTCATAAAAGATATAATGTCATCTATTTTTTGAATTATATTTTCTGTAGAAACGGAAAGCACTTTAAATCTTTTATCAGATATAAATCTATCATAAATAGTCAGTTCTTTGTTAATTTTTACTCCCATTTTCTTTTCTTCGGCAGTAGCTTTGGAAAATTGATCATAAATTTCTGCATATAGCATATCATTAGGACCTTCAAAAATAGTAAAAGGCCTAAAATCAATTGCAATGTTACTCATCGGATGGCCATACTCAAATCCTTTGGCACCTAATAATTTCTGAGCTGTTTTTGCAGCTTCATAAGTATAATCCGTTGATAAGCTTTTAATTATATTTGCTTCCATAAGTTTATCAGCTACCGACTTATCAGGAGAAATATTATTACAAGTATAATTATATAAAACTTGAGAAGCAGCATATTTTTTTCGAATTTCTTCAATTTCTCTTTCTACAAATTTTATCTCACTTCTTGAATATTTTTTTATATTTTTTAAAATATATTCCATTATTCCATGTGTCATTCCGATAAGCTGTAGACGACTTCTTATAAATATATTCTGAAATTCCCTTAATGAATTAGCTCTAGAGTCAGAAAGCTGAATAATATATTTTGAAGGTATAAGAGCATCAATTTTATTTACGGCATATCTTACAGCTTTCAAACCTTCCGATTTCAGTACATCATATTTTATATATTTTTTAGGTACAAATATAAGGCTTATAGCCTTTGAAATTCTCCCGTCTTTTTTTTCTTTGGCTGCAACAAGAAGAAAATCACTTTGGGAATTACCCTGCCAATATTTAGTAGATTTTAAACGAACAGTATTTTCATCAACATATTCATAATATGACTGCATTTCTTTAGCAATGGCAGAGCCTGATGTTTCTGGTTCAGTTATGGCAAGTCCGCCACCTTCACCGTTAAATATTAGTTCAAGTCCTTTTGTGATCTGTTCAGAATTTCCAAATTCGGTAAGTGGTTGAAGAACCAACGCCCCTTCAATTCCGGTTCTTAATGTTACAGGAACTCCATAATTTCCTGCAATTCTCAATACTTCCTGAATTTCAAATTGATTTGCTTTTCTTCCTCCAAATTTTTCAGTCAAAAAGGGTAAAAGTAATCCATGTTTTTTTATATAGAGCCATTTATCTTCAGGTAAATAGTTCATTAAATTTATTTTTTCCATATTTTCCGCTGAAAATATATCATTAAAAGCTTTCTTTATATTGTTCAGAAACTCATTAGTATTCATTTTTACAAGAGCTTCATCAATTAAATTAAGCATTTTATTACCTCCCTGTACAAATAGTGTATCTGCTAAGTTAATAAGTAAATTTTATTATTTAACAGACTTTATAATTTCAATTTATATGAAATAATTGTTATAAGTAAAATTAGATAGGTTAATATTAGTCATATTTATCCTTCATCCTTATAGTATAACAAGTGTTATTATATCACAAAGATGAAGCAATAACAATATAAACTTAATTATCAATTTTTAATTAAAAGTGAAAAAAGAGCCCCGAAGGGCTCAAAAAGGAGTTTATGAAGAAAAAAGTATATTGCTTTTGGTCAACATAAGTATAACGTTTTACAATTAGTTTCCACTTTGGAAGATATTTGTTTTATATTTGGAATCTGATAGTATTCCGGTAGAAATATAATTTATTGAAATAGGGTAGTAATTTTATATAGATATTTTGATTTATATTTTTAGTTTTAAATCCGTTTTATACATAACATATATTATCGGACCTAAAATAAAAATTTTATATTAACAATCAATTTATCATATTTACTCAATTAACATTAAATATAAAAGACTTCTTATAATATTTTCTTATTAGTTACATTCATTTTTATTTTAAAACTATATCTGTCCATTTTGGAAATTAATTTATCATATTATCAAAAATATTATATAAAAATATAAAATTTTTTTTAATTCCAAAATTCTAATTCGCCTTTTAAATTTCTCAATATATGTCGTTTGTATCTTTAAAAATATGTAAAAAATAATTTATAAATTAATTTTGCTATCTCTTATATACTTATAATAAATATTTTTTTCTTTTAAAAAATTTATATCATCTACAGAAAATGCTGTCAAAATGAATCTTGTACGACGTACATTTTTTTGATTTGATACAACTACAAAATAATAATTTTTTTCTATTTTTTTTTGATAAAAATGTTCTTTTTTAGAATTAGACCGTTTGGTCACATAATCAGGATTAATTAAAACATTACTTATAATTTCAAGTGTTATATTAGAATGTTTTTTTAAAATATGCTCTTCAAATTGTTTTTTATTTAATATAACTTCGGTGTGAAGTTTAGCATAAAATTTATATATTTCTATTTTTTTTCCTGTTTTTGTGTATCTTATTTTGATTTCCAATTTATTTCTCCAGTTTTATGTCATTTATTTAAGTCCGATAATATTTTATATTTTAAATTATTCTATTTTAGTTTTGGGTAAATTTATTTTATATTTTATAACTATCAATCTTATTACTAAAATTATAATAAATAAAACTATCATTGTCGGTATTCTTAAAAACTTAAATTTTATTACAAATATATGATAAACTATTCCTCCGCCAAAAGCTAATACTGCATAAATATCTTCTTTTAATACTATAGGAATTTCGGTGACAAGTAAATCTCTGACTATTCCTCCTCCTACTCCTGTAAGTACAGCTAAAGTAGCAGTTGTTACTATATTCAGCCCCATACTTATACTTTTATTTGCACCTATCAGTGTAAATGCAGCAAGCCCTACTGAATCAAATATAAGATTTGAAATAATAACTAACCTGTAAAGTTTTATTTTTTTCTGCCAAGATATTTTTATTCGTTTTTTTATTTTATTCATAAATACACAAATTATTCCTGAAGATATGACAGCTATGTATAATGCCTCAGGATTTACAAGAGCGTCAGGAATCTGATTTACTAATATATCACGTAAAATCCCTCCACCACAAGCTGTAAGTATAGCAAGTAAAGTTATACCAAATATATCAAGATTATGTTTTATTCCTTTTAATGCTCCTGAAGCTGCAAACGCTACAGTTCCTACATAATTACATATTATTAAAAATGTTTCAAATTTCAATTTTTTGTTAAACAGTTTTGAAAATAAGAATTTCTTTAAAACCGTTTTTCTCCTTTATACAATAAATTTACGTTAATTAAAGATAACGTATAATCCTTTTTCTATATATTTTGCCTAAAATTATTTTTCATTTTAATTTTATGGAAAATAATATTTTTTAATTTTAAAAAGATTTTTTATTCAAATCATTTAAAAATAATAAAATTCTTATATTTATTCATATAAATCATATATTAGTTCCTGAGGTATTTTATGTTTGAGTTTCCATAATATGGTCATCGGTTTATCCCCGTAACTTTTATAATAATATGCATTTCCTAAATATATGAAAGGATTAGTTTTATTATTACTCATAAATGCATATTTTCTTATAAATATATGAACTTTTATATTTTTTTCTTTGTGTTTTATAAACATCTGACCTACACTCGATTTATGAAAAGTTTTGGGCTGGCTTATCCATTGAATTATATCGTCAGCGTGGAGAGAGTTATCATATTTAAGGTTTTCTTGGACTATATGTGATTTATCGTTTGTGATGAATAGACATATATCTTTATCAGTATTTGCATATCCTGCACGCCATGTTCCTTTAGGTACTTTAGAATCAAGCAATATCTGCAAATCTATCCTCATATATTCTTTATAAGTAATCAGTACATTTTCATTAAATTCTTCTAAATCATTTTTTCTGAATTCATTTAACCCTAACATTAATAAATGTTCCAATCTTTTTTCAAATTCCGAATGTTTATTCAAAAATAGTTCTTCATATTCAGATGAAATTTTATATCCATATAATCTACTTTCAAGTATATTATCTTCAATTAATTCCTGAAAAATTCTGTTTATTAAATATAATTTCTGAAAGTCTGATTTCATATTGAAATATTTTTTATATTCCTGTATGACAATTTCTTGAGTTATATAAGTAATCTTTTCAAATTTATGTTTTAAAAAATATTTTATTATTAAATAAGTAAAAGGTTCAATTAATTTCAATTTTTTTTCTAAATAACTTAAAAATAAATTTTCTTTATTATTCAACTTGTATTTTTGAAGAAAATTTGAATTCTCAAAATGTAATTGTGCATTATAAAAAGATTCCAACTTTAAAACCAATTCTACATATAATTCCATATTTGAATCAAAATCTGAAATTTCCAAAATTTCATTTTCAGATTTTCCAATTTCCATCTTATATTCCTGATATATTTCTTTCAATGTATTTCGTGAATTAAAATTAATTTTTTCAATTTTTTCTATAATTCTTTCCTGACATATACGATCAAGTTCGATATAAGAAGCTCCCGGAATATTTGAAAACTGATTTTTTATTTCATCTATTATTTTTTCTTTTTTGTCATACAAAAAACTTCTATTATGAATTTCTTCAGAAAATACTTTAGTAATCAAATAATCTTTTTTATGATTTCCAATAAAATCAATTATTGTAACAAAATCTTTATTTTTAGATTTTCTGAGCCCTCTTCCTATCTGCTGTATAAATACTGTTGAAGATAAAGTCGGTCTTAAAAATAAAAGAAGATTTATATCGGGAATATCAATTCCTTCATTTAAAATATCAACAGCACACAGTATTTCTATTTTCTTTCTTTTAAATTTTTCTAAAATTTTAGACCGATCGGTCATATTAGTTTTTGAAGTTATTATTTCACTTTTATATCCTCTTTCCAAAAAATTTTTTTTCATATATTCAGCATGTTTTACATTTTGACAAAATGCTACAGCACTCATTTTATTTCCATCATACCCAAATTTGTTAATCTTTTCTATTATATAATCAACTCTCTCTAATTCGGATAACTGACTTAAAAGTATTTCTTCATTGTAATTCCCATTTTTGTAAGGGATATTTTCATAATTTACTGTATCATCAACACCAAAATAATGGAAAGGAACTATAAGATCTTTCTCCATAGCTTTTTTTAATCCCATTTCTCCAACTAAATTATAATTGCATAAAGCTAATATATCTTTCCCGTCCATACGTTCGGGAGTGGCGGTAAGTCCCAGTAAAAATTCAGGTTCAAAATAATTTATAATTTTGTTATAGCTTTCCGCACTTGCATGATGAAATTCATCTATTACTATATAATCAAACTTATTTTTATCAAATTTTTCATAACAACTACGTAAAGATTGAACTGAAGCAAAAATTATATCAGCCTGAGTTTTTTTTTCTCCTTTGAACATTCTTCCAAATATATTTTTATCTATATTCAGTATGTCGGAAAATACATTTATAGCATTTTCCAATAGCTCTTCCCTATGAGCGATGAATAAAAATTTTATTCTTTTAATACCGACATTTTCCCTATTATGTCCGATAATATTTTTGTTTTTATTATAATTTTTTATATCCATTGCCGCTAAATATGTTTTTCCCGTACCTGTAGCTGCTACTACAAGTCCGCGTTTATTTCCATTTTTTCTTGTATCTTCAAGTTTTTTAAGAATTTCTTCTTGCATACCGTTAGGTTCGAATTGACCTGTTTGATTTTTTATTTTTCTATAATCAAATGTATTTTGAGGTTTATTATTGTTTTTATAATGTTCATATTTGATTATAAAATCTTCTGAAAGCTCTACAGCTTCATTACTATACCAAAGTTTTTTGAACTGTTCCATAGATTTTTCATAAATATTGAAAAAATCTCCTCCTGTAAGTTTTAAATTCCACTCTTCAGCTGAATATAAAGCACTCTGACTGATATTTGATGAGCCTATTATACAAGTGTGATATTTTTCTTTTTGAAATAAATATGCCTTTGTATGAAAACTCTCATTGGAATTATTGTATATTTTTACTTTTATATTTTTATAGGAAAAAAGTTTTTTAAGTGCTTTAGGATCGGTTATATTCAAATAAACTGATGTAATAATTTCCCCTTTTACACCTTTTGCTTCAAGTTCGTCAAAAATACTTATGAGTAGCTGTATTCCTGAATATCTTATAAAACTTACTATAAAATAAAATTTTTTACAACTTAAAAGCTCTTTTTTTAAATAAACAAAAAAATTCATAAATTTGGCCTTTTCATTAATAATAAGCATATTGGGTTTATCATTTAAAGCTGAACCGCTATCTATTCTAAGAGGAATTTCAAGTTTTTTATTAATCTGATTTTCAGTATATTCCAATACTCCTTGAAAATCTTTTTTTTCAATAAAACCGGAAATGTTACGTGAAAAATATTCTGAAACTTCAAATTTCAAAATTTCAGAATAACTTTCGACATTTATAATTTCTCCATTCTTATTATTTTTTTCCAGTAAAATTCCCATTCATTTTCTCCAAATTTATGAATTAATTATTTTTATTCTTTTTCCAGAAAACCGTTTACCCTTATTTTTCCAAAAGAATTTTTTGACATTTTATAAAATACTCTGAATGTAATTAGAACATCATATAAACTTTCGTGAAGCTGATTTTCGTCCATAGGCACATTATAAAACTTGGCACACTCCATTAATTTTGGCCATTTATATGAACCATAATCATTAAGTCCGACTCTTACTATATCTACATTTTCCATCATTGTATCAAACTGATTTTTCAGAGGAAAAGGAATAAAACTCCTGTCAAATTTTATATTGTGTGCTACAAAATGTTTTGTATCCTGACAATATAAATAAAATGAGTCCATATCTTCTTTGAAAGTCAATGGATAATCTGTTCCATTTCTTTTTTGGGAAATAACATCATCAGTCAAGCCGTTTACATTAATAGCACCAAAATCTATAGGCTCTCCCTCATTTCTAAAATAAAATCTGTCATATTCTGAAACTTTTTCCCAGTTCTTTTTTTCAAAATCATAACTTACTTTTATTGCAGATATTGATAAAACTGAACTTCCTACTTTTCCGTTTGTTTCAACATCAAAAAATATAATATTTTTTTTCATAATCGACCTCTCTTAATTAAGGCTATTTTAATCATTTAACTTCAGTACCGATAAAAATGCCTCTTGCGGTATTTCTACATTACCAATAGCCTTCATACGTTTTTTCCCCTCTTTTTGTTTCTCTAACAACTTTTTCTTACGTGTTATATCTCCTCCGTAACATTTTGCCAATACATTTTTTCTAAGTGCTTTTATTGTTTCACGAGCAATAATTTTTGTCCCTAAAGCTGCTTGTAGCGGTATTTCAAACTGTTGTCTCGGTATAACATCCTTCAGTTTTTCTACTATTGTTCTTCCTCTATAATAAGCATTATCCTTATGAGCAATAAAAGAAAAAGCATCTACAGGATTTCCACTCACAAGTATGTCCACTTTTACAAGATCTGATTCTTTATATCCTATCATTTCATACTCAAATGAAGCGTATCCTTTTGTTCTTGATTTCAGCTTGTCATAAAAGTCTATTACTATTTCAGCCAAAGGTAAATCATAACTTATCATTGTTCTTGTATCATCCAAATAATTCATTGTTAGAAATGTTCCTCTTTTTTCTTGACACAATTCCATAACATTTCCCACATAATCTTTAGGTACGATAATTGTTCCTTTCACATAAGGCTCTTCTATATATTTCTTTCCTACGGGAAATTCTGCCGGATTGTCTATTATGAGCATTTCTCCCAGTTCATTAGTTACATGATATTCAACCGATGGTGCTGTAGATATTAAATCAATGTTAAATTCTCGTCTAAGTCTTTCAACTATAATTTCCATATGCAGCAGACCTAAAAAACCGCATCTGAAACCGAATCCCAGAGCAAGGGATGTCTCGGGAGTATAAGTCAATGAAGCATCATTCAGTTGAAGTTTCTCCAAAGCTTCTCTTAAATCTTCATAGTCATCGGTAGAAATAGGATAAACTCCCGCAAAGACCATACTCAGTGCCGGTCTGTATCCCGCTAAAGGTAGTTCTGTAGGTTTTTTAACATGCGTTATTGTATCTCCTACCTGAGTATCTTTTATTGATTTTATTCCTGTAATTATATATCCTACGGAACCTACAGTCAGTTCTTTCACTTCTTTCATTTTAGGAGAAAAAATTCCCACCTCAAGAATATCAAATTCTTTTCCTGTAGACATGATTTTAATTTTGTCTCCTTTGGAAAGTTTTCCTTCTACTATTCTTATATATGTAATTACTCCTCTAAAATCATCATAATGCGAATCAAATATTAAAGCTTTCAAAGGAGCATCAATATTTCCCGCAGGAGCAGGAATATATTCTATTATCGATTCCAGAAGATTTTCTATTCCAAGTCCTGTTTTTCCTGATACTAATACAGCATTATCAGATGGAAGACCTATAACATCTTCTATTTCCATCTTTACTTTATCAGGATCTGCCGATGGCAAATCTACTTTATTTATGACAGGCAATATTTCCAAATCATTTTCCAGAGCGAGATATACATTTGCCAATGTCTGTGCTTCTATTCCCTGAGCTGCATCTACTACAAGAAGAGCTCCGTCACATGCAGCTAAAGATCTTGATACTTCATAAATAAAATCAACATGACCCGGTGTATCTATAAGATTAAACTCATAAATTTCCCCATTTTTAGATTTATAGTTCAAAGTTACTGCCTGAGCTTTTATAGTTATCCCTTTTTCACGTTCCAAATCCATACTGTCAAGCAGCTGGTCTTTCATTTCCCTTTCAGTAACTGTTCCTGTTACTTCAAGAAGTCTGTCGGCAATTGTGGATTTTCCGTGATCAATATGAGCTATTATAGAAAAATTACGTTTGTTTTTTTGATTCAGCATTTAAAATACTCCTCCGATTATAGCTATTTACTTTACTAAATATTATATAATATGTAGCAATTTATTTCAAGTTGCTTTTTTTTTAAATATATTTTATAATATACGATATTTATGAGAGGAGATAAAATTGAATGTTTAAGGAATTTAAAGAATTTATTTCAAAAGGAAATGTCATGGATTTGGCAATTGGGGTTATTATAGGTGGAGCTTTCGGTAAAATAGTAACTTCATTGGTTGACGATATGATTATGCCTATTTTGGGTATCATTCTCGGAAAAATTAATTTTACGGCTCTTAAACTCGTTATTACACCTGCTGAAGGGGATAATCCGGAAGTAGCTGTATTATACGGTAATTTTATACAGAATATAGTTAATTTTCTAATAATGGCTTTTGTTATTTTTCTAATGGTAAAAGCGATCAATAAATTAAGAAAACCTGCTGAAGTTGTAGAGGAAAAAATTGAGGAAATCCCAACAAAAGAGCAAGTACTATTGGCTGAAATAAGAGATATACTGAAAAATAAGTAAATTTATAAATTAGAGGAGGAGAATCTCCTCTTTTTTACTGTATAATTTAAGTATTTAAGAAAAAATAATAAAAGCTCCGACATTCAATTTTTTTAAAAATACGAATTATACTTGAAAAAGCAAAAATTTAATATGTTACAGCATAATTCATATTTTTGAAAGTTAAAAAATTTAATAGTTAATTAAAATGTGAGGTTAATAATAATCCCTCACTAAAAAATTATTTATATAAATTCAAGTCAATACCCTGATTCATCGCA
Organism: Leptotrichia sp. OH3620_COT-345; assembly: GCF_003932895.1. Taxonomy (NCBI): domain Bacteria; kingdom Fusobacteriati; phylum Fusobacteriota; class Fusobacteriia; order Fusobacteriales; family Leptotrichiaceae; genus Leptotrichia; species Leptotrichia sp. OH3620_COT-345. The sequence continues at coordinate 63,915 of NZ_RQYW01000001.1, forward strand.
GCAAACACGCATCCACAATAGCACTGTCTGTATACGTCATATTCCTTACACATTTCAACTGAACGACTGTAACCGTTATTTTTTTTAAAATCTGATGGCAAATATTTAACATCAAATATTTCCTGTACTTCAAGTCCTATATTATTTATAAGTTCACTATTTTTCTTGGGGCTTAAGGTTAGTGCACTTCCAAAATAATCATAGCCCAATTCTTGTGCTCTTTGGGCTACAATATCAAGCCTCATCTGAAAGCAGGAAGTACATCTTACTCCTCCCTCTTTTTCACTTTCAAGTCCTTTTACTTTTCTGAAAAAATCTGCAGGTTTATATTCATCTTCAATAAATCCTACATTATTTCCTGTTTTTTTATTAAATTTTTCAATAAACTCTTTTTGAACAAGAGCTCTTTTTCTATATTCGGCTTCAGGATGAATATTGGAATTTGCAAACAATATTGAAACATCGGCATATTCCGTAAGAAATTCCAGTGTATATGTACTACATGGAGCACAACAGCTGTGTAGCAGTATTTTCGGTCTCAATTCTCTACTTTTCCAATCAGAAATAAGTTTCGTCAGTATAGTGTGGTAGTTTATTTTTTGATTTAAATTCATTCTGCTTAATATATCTTTAGCATCTTTTATTTCATTATTTTTTGACAATTATAACTCCTTAAAGTTTGTTTTTATATGTTATTTAGCTCTGTTATATTCTTCCAAAGCTTTTTTCAACACTTTCATTCCATTTTCTATCTCAGTCAGATTATGAGTACAGAAAGAAAATCTCGCTTCTTTTTTTCCATTTCCTTCCTTTGAATAAAATCCGGGACCAGTTGCAAAAGATAAAGTTTGATTTTTATATCTGAACTCTTTTAATAACCATATTATAAACTTTTCAATATCGTCAACAGGAAGTTCCGCAAATATATAAAATGCACTGTCAGGTCTAAAAGAAATAACCCCCGGCATTTCTTTCAAATGATTATACATCATATCTCTTCTTACTTTATATTCCAATCTTACATTGTCTATGTATGTATCCAGTGTATTAATTAGATTGGCACTGGCTATCTGCTCTATTGTAGATACTGATAGTCTAGCCTGACATAATTTCAGTGCTTGGGCAATAAATTGCTTATTTTTTGAAGCCAATACTCCTATTCTTGCACCACAGGCACTATAATGCTTGGATATACTGTCGATTAATACAGTTCTGTCACTAATTTCAGAAATAGTCATAAAAGACTGGTATTCCAAATCATCATCATATATAAACTGTCTATATACTTCGTCTGCAATAATGTATAAATCATATTTTAGAGCAATTTCCTTAATAATTTCCATTTCTTTCGGAGTAAGAACTATCCCTGTAGGATTACTTGGATTTGAAAACATAATTGCTTTCGTTTTAGGTGTTATAAGTTTTTCAATTTCTTCTTTTACAGGCAAATGATAATGATTATCAATAACAGTTTCAATAGGAATTAAAACCGCTTCGGCAGTTTTCAAGAAACTGTCATAATTTGTATAATAAGGTTCCGGTATTAAAACTTCATCACCGGGATTACAAATAGTTTGCAATGTTATCTGTATTGCCTCACTTCCTCCGTGGGTAATAAGCATATCATCAGGTGAAATATCTATTCCTGATTTCTTATATGATTTTGAAAAAGATTCTCTCAATTCCATTATTCCTGCAGAGTTTGCATATTTTACTATATTTTCTTTAAAATTGTTCAACCCCTCAAAAAACGTATCGGGAGTTTTTACATCAGGTTGTCCTATATGCAGTTCATAAACTGTTACTCCTTCTTTTTTTGCCTTGTCTATAAGAGGAACTAATTTTCTTATAGGTGAATATTGCATACTCAAAATTCTTCTTGAAAATTCCATAATATCTATATTTAAAGAAACCGCCCATCCAAAAATGCTCAAAGCAGCTTCTGCTCCCTTCTTTCATTTATATTTATTTATATTTTTCATTTAATGCTTTTAATATTGAAAAAGTTTCCAAATCCATTTTCCCATCAAATATTTCAGGTCTGAAATGATATTGAAATGCTTTTATTACATTTTGTGTCTGTTTATCCCATTGATTTGTAACATCAATGGCATATCCGAATTTTTTCAGTTCTTTTTGAATATCTGAAACGGATAATGTCGGAAAAATTGAACTGTACTCATTCTTAAACATTTCTTTTGTATTATCATCATACCACATTCCTATATTATACTTTGTATAAAGCTCTTTCCACGGCATTAAAGGACCCGGATCCTGCTTTCTTTGAGGAGCAATGTCGGAATGTCCCAAAATATTTGTCGGATGTATTTCGTACTTTTCAGATAAATATTTCAGTAATACTGCCAATTTTTCAATCTGAAATTCTTTATACGGTATAAATTCTCCTTGAGTTATATATCCCGGATTTACTATTTCTATTCCTATTGAGCTATCATTCAAATTTTTGCTTGTTTTCCATTCACTTACTCCCGCATGCCAAGCCCGTCGACTCTCATCAACTAAAGCATAGACAGGATCACTTTCCACATCGGATATTAGAAAGTGTGAACTGACTTCTTGAGTTGTCAGTACTTCTAATGAACGATTCTTATCTAAAGCTGTATAATGTATTATTATAAATCTTTCTCTGAAATTCTGCCCTTTTGAATTATATGAATTATCAAGAATGATACTTCCTGCAGTATTTTTTATAACTTTTAAAGGTTTCTTTATATTTTTTGAAACATCCTTTCCTGACGGATATATTATTCCCGATATACATAATATCAAAAACAGAAACAATATTTTTTTCATATTATACCTCCTCAGAATTTTTATTTTTAACTGATATTATATATATTATCGCCAATATTCCCGTTAATATTCTTATACCTGCATTTATACCGGTATCAAAATCAAGCCATATTAATATGGATGATATAATATTAAAAATAGATATTGCAACTAAAAATATATTTTTTGTATCAATCAAGTAAAATATATTCATAATAGAAGAAAACATAAATACAAGTCTTATAACTCCTATTATATATGCTGTAACTATACTGCTGTTCAGTAAGTCATTTATATATGGAGAGCTTGTCAAAAAAATACGACTCAAACTATATCCGATTAATCCTATCATAAAAAACATTTCAATATGATAGTTTCTTTCAGAGAGCCTTTTATCACCTATTGATTTGAATAATACACTCCAAAACGAAACTTCAGATATAAACAGTATGCTTGTTATAAATAAAAGAACAAAATTTGGATAATCTTTATACCCTGTTCTGTAAAATAGTAAATTGGATAAAATATAAAACAAAAATAGAAATAATATCATTGTTTTTTTTACTGTAATATTCATAAATCACCTCTTTACTATTTTTTTATTTTTTCAATCCACATAATCCAAAAATTTATTTATCCAGTCTATGTATAACGGATTATCTTCATTTAAAGTTTCCATGTAAGCATCATAATTCACTTCGTCATTATATACGTTAAAAATAATAGGCACAAGAAGTTTTGATACTTTTGAAGAAAATACACCTCTCGAAATCATATTATATATAGCCGGTTTTTCACATTTCAAAAGCTGACTGTTTGTTTTTCCTATTTCATATAAAAGTGCCGTTAAACTTACTTTTTTTAATTCGTTTTCCTTATCGTCCAGAACAATTTTTATCTGTTCGGAAAGAAGCTTCTTATATTTCCATGCTTTATTTGGCTTATAATCAGGATTTTCAATTAATAATTTCATTTTTGGAAAATAAAGCATTAAATTTTCCGAATTGGACTCTGTCACTTCATAATTTTTATCTATACATTCAAAAAAGTTGTTGAACTTACTTATAACATCTTTCTGTACTTTATACAATTCTTCTTTTTTATAATCAGTATCTATAAGTTTTATTTTCATTTCATTTGGACAGTTATAAAGATATATTTCCACTTTAAATATTTCTTCATTATTTTCATCAAAAGCTCTCTCCACATTTCCTGAAAGTACATAATTCAAATTGGAATTTTGGCTTTTAATCAACTTCATATAATCTGTACTGTACCTTTTATTTGCTACTTTTAGTTTATATCCTTCATAAGCAACCGCCAACTGATAATTTAAATTTGTTTTATAGTGTAAAACTTCATTTATAAATAAAGGAATGGAAACAGCAAGATTTCTTGATGTTTCATTATATTCCCCTATTGAAGTGAAAGACAGAATAAGTAGGTTTGGAGCCACTCTTTTATTTTTATTTAAAATCCATGTAGGATTATTAAAACCATAGTACCAAAGCGGTACGTTAGTGGAAAAAAAACTGTCGTGTGAGTATTCTTCAAAAAACTCATCTTCACTGTTTTTCTTATCATATCTTATTTTCATATTTAAAAATATTTCTTCATAATTTATAAAAGTATCTGAAAATTCAATCCATGGAAATTTTGAAGCAAACTTACATAATTCCAGTCCTTTTTCAAAGTCTTCAGCTCTTTTATAATATTCAAGTATATTTATTGCCGTATATGCTCCATGTTGCTCAGGATTGAAATACGGTAAAATTTCATTTTCAAATTCGTCAAACAGACTGTTCATTCCATACATTCCGGAAGCTATAGACATAACTTCCGGATCATATTCTGACTCTTTTAGAGCAAGATTCAGTAATTCTTTCCCCTTTTCAATATCCCCGCTTTTAAAACACTTCACTGCAAAAGTCAGTTTTGCTCTCCATGTATCTTCCAAATGAGCAAACTCTTGTAATTTCGTATTATATTCAGCAATATTCCTTTTTTTGATTATATTGAAATACTTTTTAAATGCATTTGCAGAATTGGGATTTAAATTTAACGCTTTTAAATAAAGTTTTTCAGCTTCTTCAAAATTCCCTGTTTTTTCAAGAACTTTTGCATAATTGGAATAAATAGTTTCAGACGGTTTTTCATAAAATGTATATTTTTTATATAAGTCTATCGCCTGATCGTATTCTTTGTTTTTTATATAATATATTCCTAAAATATTGGTTTTCCTTTCTTTATTGTTATCAAGAGAATATATTCTAAGACAGGCATCTTTCGCTTCGTAATAAACATTTTTTGAAAAGGCGTCCAATACAACGGAATATAATTCTTCAACATTATCCCAGTTTTTTTCTATAGAAGGCTTTAAAATCCGATTTATCCATTCTATTTTTGATATTTTTTTTTCTTTTCCAAATTCATCTAAATATGAAATTTCCTCATTTTCTGTCAGTATATTTTCAAAAATCTCCGGTTTCTGATCTTCTTTTTCTGGAGAACGTTTAAATAAATTGAAGATTTTCATTTTTCCTCCTAAAAATTAATTATATATAACTTTTTTTATTCTTTATCAGTATTTTACCAATTTTCCTCATTATTTTCAAACAAATTATTTTCATCTGTACTTTTTACCGTTTTACTTTTTTTCAAATCCATATATTCCACATTCAGATATATAACCACTCCCAATATAACGGACATTATCGATATCAGCATATTGATTCCTACATTTACTACAAAAAATATTATAGCAATGATATTTGAAAAAGGACTGCCTAAAATATAATTCATTACAGTAAACGGAATGGATAAAAGACTGCTCAAGATAAATAAAAGCAGATGAGGAATAATTATTCTCAACCTGTTTCCCTTACATAAATGGAAGTTATAAAACATAGCTTCTTTAAATTTAAGATTTCTTAAAATATACAGCGGTTTGAAATATAAAAATTTAATCCAATATATAAAAGAAACTGCTACAGCATAAATAACACCGATACTACCGAAAACTATAAGTAAAAATATTATTTCACTGTCCTTTGCCCCTGAACTTATCATACCCCTAGCAAATACCGCCCCCATAAATAAAATTAAACAAAAAATAATAACTAAAATTCCGAATACAATAATTTCAAATATGAACACTGTAAAATATCTTTTTAATATTTCCAATAAACTGAAAGTATTTTTATTTTCTATTTTAGAAGCTACATTTTTCATAATAATTATAAATAAAATACCTAATAAAACACCTAATAAAGTAGAAGATGTGCTTTCAAAACTTTCTGAAACTGCCCTGATAAAACCTTCAATATCTCCATTCTTTACTAAATTCGCATATTTTTCCGCCGCTTTTGCTCCCATCACATTTAAAACTAATAGCAGTATAAAGATTACTGTAACTAAAAATTTATTTTCAAAAATTATTTTTTTAAACACTTCATATGATATATTAAAGTAAGCTTCCGTTTTCAAATATTTTTCAGCCAATTTCTCTTTTATTTCCTCCATAATTGTAATTCTCCTTAATTATTTGTAATTTATAAAATTATATCATATTTTTGCCTGACATTAAATACTCAAATGAAATTTTAATTTTTATTTTTTATAAAAAGTGCTATAATAATTTTGGAGGTTAAAAATGAAAAAAATATTAAGTAAACCGTTAATTATTCTATTTTCATGTTTTATGTCAGGGTTTTATATTTTTTCCGCAAATTTTAATATGGATCCTAAAAGAGCCAATGAATATCTCTATTTATATGCGAAGGTGCTGAATTCTCCTTATTTAACTCTCGAAGCAATTTCTATTTCGGACTCTTTTGCTGTTCTGAAAGAAGACGGTTCACCTTTCACAGGAACATTAGTCGAGTTTAATAGTAACTCGGAAATCAAATCTGTGAAAAATTTCAAAAATGGATTGTATGACGGTAAAATGTACTTTTATTATAATAATGGAAATATTTTAAAAATAATGGAGTATAGTCAAGGAAAACAAATCGGTGAGGAAATAGAATTTTATGCTGACGGAATTTCAAAATCAATAAAAAATTATAAAAACGGTCTGTTAAATGGTTCTTCATATGAATTTGATCTTATAGGTGTTTTGACATCAGTCACAAATTATACAAATAATAGAAAAAATGGAAAAGAATTTATTGTTTCCAATGGAGTCATTACTTTGGAAAATAATTATGAAAACGGTATTTTAAGCGGGTTATCCACATCTTATTATTTAGATGGAACTTTAAGGTCTACAGGAATGTATGTAAATAACTTGAGAAATGGAGAATGGATATGGAAATATCCTAACGGTACTGTAAAACTTGTTGAAAATTATAAAAACGGAAAAATCTCAGGAAATATTACAGGATATTTTCCTAATGGAAATAAAGAACGTGTATTTCAAATAACAAACGGAACCGGAAGCTTTACCCAGTACTATGATAACGGCAAATTAAAAGCCAAAGGGTCCTATGTAAACTATACTTCTGCAGGAGATTGGACTTTCTATGATAAAGATGGAAATATTATACTTGGAAATCCATATTAATCATTAAAACTTAAAATATTACAGTAAAAAAACTGCCTTAATTCCAAAGATTAAAGCAGTTTTTTATTAAAACAAAAATTTTTCTGAATGTAACTAAACTACAATTTAAAATTTCCGGTTTCTCCTGCATTTGCCTTATTAATAAGAAATTGCACAAGTTCCTTAAATTCAGATAATGCAGTTCCGTCTTTAACTCCTCTTACAGAACTCAAATTTTGAGAACTGACCAGATTTCTTGTCATTGAAAAACTCGCATCTCTGAATGTTTCTCCAAATTTTGCTTTATATTTCTCATTTTCTTTCTGATCAATTGACAATAATTCCCCTGCATTATTTTTTCTGTCATACTGAACACCGATAATTTTATCACTTTTTATAGTCAATTTTACAAAAGCTTTCCAGTTTCCGCCACTATTTTTTTCAGCATAGTATATACCGTCTTTCATTGCTGAAAATCCGAGAAAAGCCATTAAAAACATTAATATAGTTACTATTTTTTTCATAATTCCCGCCTCCTACATAAAGACAATTTCAAATATGTCTCTACAACATATTGTACCTTAAACTGATAAAAAATACAAGTAATATTTTCATGATACATTTCTTTGTATTTTTGTATCTATTTATTGATCTTTTCGAGTAATACCGATTTTGTCAATTTATAAAGAAAAATTAAAAGCAGCAATGGCATTATTATATAAGACATTAGTGTTATTCCTATTATTACGGGAGTATAGTCTGCTAAATCCTTTGAAACATTAGCAATTTCGTGACTAAGGTTGGAAAACTTATTTTTTGTACTTTCTATTTGGCCGGGAATGTTAAATATACCTTTAGATTGTTCCAATATGAATAAATCATCTTTTACTTTATTCAGGTTATCAAGACTTTGATTTAGCCTCATCACAGCAGGATTTTTATATTCCCTCTCAAAATAATCCGATATTACTGAGCTTACAAATATAGTTCCCGGCAACAATATATATATAAATATAAATGTCAATAAGATATATTTTGAAATTTTTTTCAATATTTCGGTAACTGTATTTTTAAAAAAAGTATATGGGAAATAACTTATTAAAGATACAAATACAAGTATTGATGCAAGTTTCACTTTAAATATTTCATAATACACCGTTTCCAATTTTAAGACTACCACACTGGCTAAAGATATTTTCCAAAGTACATCTACTATATCATATATAGGTTGAACCATATCTCCTATCTGTATGTTCATTCCCAATATAACATTTACATTTACTGTACTTCCTTCTATTACATCCGTTGTTCCTTTTAACAGTGACAATGTTATAAATAATTTTTTTGATTCTTCATAAGCCTTTTCAAGATATGGTTTTGTCAGGTTTTTAAAAAAATCCTGTACCGTAAATTTCAATATTATATCCATCAGTCCTAATACACATAATAATATCCCTATAATTAAGGCTATTTTCACTATTTTATTTTTATTTGAAATTTTTAACATTTTTCTCACCTTCCTATTTTATTTCCAACAAATTTCTTATTACATAAGATGCTATTATAAGTCCGGCTGTTCCGGGTACAAAAGCATTACTTCCCGGAATAATTTTTCTCGGCATTCCGTTATTCTGTTTAAATTTTGTCGGGGCTTCATGAGCAAAAGTTTCAGATTTATCAGGTTTTAGTACTTCTTCTCTGGAAAAAACAACAGGTATATTTTTTATACATTTCTTTTTTAATATACTTCTAATCCTTCTTGCCATAGGGCAGGATATTGTGTTTTCAATTGTAGATATTTCAATCATTTCAGGATGCATTTTATTTCCGAATCCCATAGATGAGATGATATTTATATTATTATTATAGCAATATTCTATAATATTAATTTTTGAATCAATGACATCTATGGCATCCACTGCAAAGTCATATTTTTGATTATTATTTTCAAAAAAAATTTCTACATTTTTAAGGACTATCTCTTTTTTTAAAGTGACATTACAATCAGGATTAATATTCAAAATCCTTTTTTTCATAACTTCTATTTTAGACATTCCCACTGTACTGTCTAAAGCGTGAAGCTGTCTATTTATATTTGATTCTGAAATTTCATCATAATCAACCATTGTTATATTTCCTATACCTGATCTTACAAGGGATTCTACAGTATAAGATCCTACGCCCCCTACACCGAAAACAATTACATTGGATTTATTCAGTTTTTCTATGGCTTCTTCACCGACCAACATTGAAAATCTTGAAAATCTTTGCTTCATATTAGTGTACTTTTCCTTTCTTTCTATTCTCAAAACTTAATATCTCATTACTCTTTCTGAATAAGACAGGACTTATTATATCATATTTTTTTAAAAAAAGAGACTGTTTTACAAGTTAAAAACAAATCTCTAATTATAAATAATATTCACTTAAATAAATTTCTACTTAATATTCAAGCTTCATAATAAAAACCATGGTAATAAATATTCTTAAAAATATTTTTTCTATTCCATATTAATTAAAATATTTTTATCTTTTAATATTTAAAATTTAAATTGTACCGTTTTAACAGGTTTTTCAGAAATTTAAAAACTTTTTACAAAACAAGTACATTATTCGACAGTTTCTACTGTTACCCCTGTCGCTCCTTGTGCCTGCTCAAAATTATTCCTGTATTCTGTAAGTTTCTGGATTACTGCTCCCAATCTTTCATTAAATACTCTTCCTGCAGCTGATTTTATAGTTTGTTTATCAATAGTATAAAGAGTTACGGTTTCATTTTTACTTGTTTTCCATGAGCCTCTTCTTTGAGCGCTTGCCGAAACTTCTTTAGCTATTTCATTTGCAAATTCTCTCATTTTTGAAGAATTAAAACCGGGTCCGCTTACAAGTGCTCCGCTAAGATAGTTATTCAAAACTTCATAGGCATAGTCTCTTGCTCCTGTCTGAACACCCGCTTTGGCATCTGATTCAGCTTTAGTAGTTGCTTCTTCTCCTGTCCCTTTTATCTTTGAAACGGAAGCTATCTCCACATCAAGATTATATTGTCCGAAAATAAGATTTTTAATTTCTTTATTTGTCAAAAAAGAAGTAATTTTATTATTTAGAACTTGTGCCGAAAAACTATTTATTGTTATTACCGTCATCAATAAAGTTATAATTTTTTTCATTTTTCCTCCTGTTATCTGATTATTAATTTTTTAAATTATACTATTCTTATCTTTAAATATCATTTGATTTTTTATTATTTTACTTTATCTGCAGGAAATATTATTCCTATTTTTTTTCTTGCTTCATCCATTATTTTCATAACTTTTTTCATTAAATGAAAGTTATTTATCGGCGATTCTGTTTTTCCTTCATTATATAAATCTATAAAATGTTTTAGTTCATAATACATGCTGTTTTCTTGTCCCGGTAATGTCAGTTCAGTTTTTTTATTATTATTTTTTCTATCTATAAAATATAATTCCGACATTTCTGATGGATGCTCTATTAAAAGTGAACCGTCCTCTCCCATAATTTCAGTAGGAACATATGAATTTGTAATTTTTGAAAATAAAACCGTAATATCCATATCAATGTAAGACATATTAATAATTCCCTGTGCATCTATTCCTTTTCCATTTTCAAGTATTAATCCATCTGCATACAGCTTTTCAGGACTTCCGAAAAGAGATACTGCAAGAAATAACGGATATATACCTATATCCATTAATGCTCCGTTAGAAAATTCAGGTTTAAAAGCATTTTTCACATCTCCTTTTTTATAATCTTCATATCTTGAAGAATGTTGACAATATCCTGTTACCATTTTTCTTATTTTTCCTACTTTATGAAGATTTTCTTTTAACACGTTGTATGTAGGAATAAAAGGTATTTTCATAGCCTCCATATATAATGTATTATTTTCTTCGGCTGTTTTTATAACTTCTTCCAACTCCTTTAAATTTGAAGTTGCAGGCTTTTCACATAAAACTGCTTTTCTATTTTTCAAAAAAAGGATACTCTGACTACTGTGGAAAGAATTGGGAGAAGCGATATACACTCCATCGATTTTATCACTTTCAGCCATTTTATCTAAATTTGTAAATATTGTATCTACTCCATATTTTTGAGCAAATTTTTTTGCTGTTTCCTCTGTTCTTGAATAAACGGCTGTAAGTTTAAAGTCTTTTATTTCCTTTCCTGCATCAATGAGTTTATCAGTTATCCAGTTTGTTCCTATTATTCCAAATCTCATATTTTTTCAACTCCCATAATTATCTAAATATATATAATTGTAACATATATTTTACTAAATGTCTTTAATTTATATTACGCTTTATGATATAATAAAATTAAAAATTTTTGGAAGAAAAATATGAAATATCTTCGGAGGTAATCCTATGTTAATAGAAAGTAAAGAAAATAAATGGAAAAATAAAATTTCTTTGTTTTTATTTAGTCAGACAGTGTCTACTTTAGGTTCGTCCGTTGTCAGTTTTTCTATTTTATGGTATATAACTTTAAAGTATTCTTCCGGAACATTTATTACAATACTTGTTCTCTGCACTTTTGTGCCTCAGATAATAATTTCTCTTTTTGCAGGAGTATGGGCTGATAAATATAGTAAAAAACTGATTATAATACTGTCCGATACTTTTATTGCACTGGCGACATTTACTGTCACCCTCTTTTTTCTTCTAGGAAACCGGTCACTTTATGTAATTTATGCCGCATCAATTATCCGTTCTATAGGAAGCGGCATACAGGCTCCCGCCATATCTGCAGTTATTCCTGAAATTGTTCCTGAAAAAAGCCTGATGAAAATAAACGGAATAAACAGTACCGTCTATTCAGCAGTTTCTCTTCTTTCTCCTGTAATAGGCGGGATTATTCTCGGTTCATTGGGAATAGTTTATTCTCTTATGTTTGATGTAGTTACAGCTATAATCGGAATAGGAATAATAAGTTTTCTGAAATTTACTGAAAATACAGATAAATCTTCTGTTCGGGAAACAGGGTTTTCACAATTAAAAGCAGGTTTGAAATATGCGAAAAATAACATTGTAATAAATAAAATGCTAAAACTCTTTATATTAATTTATATTATAATTACTCCTGTTGCCTTTCTATATCCTCTTATGATTAAACGTATTTTTGGAAATGATCTCTGGAAAATAACACTAAGTGAAATAGTCTGGTCTTTAGGAATGATTATAGGAGGTTTTATAGTTTCATGTATGAAAAATGTAAAAAATAAAATTAAACTTTTTCTAGCTATTTATTTTATTTTAGGAATTGATTTTTTTTTCTTAAGTACAACAACCGAATTTAATGTACTTCTAATTATTTTATTTTTAGGAGGAATTTTTATAATAATAGGAGATACTATTGAAACTACATTTATTCAGGAAAATACTGATTCGGAAATGATGGGACGTGTATTTTCAATGATACATTTTATAAGAGTTTTTGTATATCCTTTTTCAATTTTATTTTTTGGACCTCTTTCAGATAAAGTAAAAATAGAACATCTAATTTGTGGAACTTCTATTTTATTAATGATTCTTCCTGTAATAAAATTTTTCGATAAATCATTTATGGGAATGGAAAAAAAATCGGAAAATTTATGAGAAGGCTGTTTCAAAAGTCAAAAATAACTTTATAAACATAAATAATATATACTTTAAAAAATCAAAATTACTGTTTTTACTGAATTTTATAAATATTAAGTATATTCAAAATTTATAATTAAATATATTTTATTATCTTATGAAACAGCTTTCTTACATTTTATTTTCATTCTTTTTCCATATCTTCTAAAAAAGACAACTTAAGTTATCTCATATTTAAAAATATGATATTCCAAAAAAACTCATTTCGATTTGTTTTTCCCTCTGTGAGAATATCCTGCTATCCTCATAAAAACATTTATAAATCTGCCACTTTATATTCAAATCCTACTGAATTTATAAATTTCAAAATGTCTTTTGTAAGTAAAAATAAAGTTTTTGTATTATCATTAGGATGAAAACTCATTCTGTTTTCTTTTAAAATTCCGGCTTCAAAATATATATTTATATCTTTTTCAGAATTATTTATAATTCCAAAAATTGAAACAGTCCCGGGGTGAAGTTCCATTTTCTGAAAAAGACTTTCAGGAGAAGCCAATTTTAAACGTTTCTCTCCTGTTATCTCACTAAATTTCCCCATATCCAAACGATTTTTATCATCCATAATTAGAAGATAATAAGCTGTTTTTTTACTGTTCGTAAGAAACAGAGATTTTGTAAGTACACCTTCTATCCCTTCAACATATTTGTCAGCTTCTTCTGTAGTCATCGCAGCAGGATGTTCAATAATTTCAAAAGGAATATTCAACTTATTAAGCTCTGCATATACCTTTTCATATTCTTTCATTTTTTTCTCCTTGATTTTATCTGATTATTTTAATTCTTCAAGTAATTTCAGAACATAATCATAAATTTTTCCTGTAGAAGCAATATCCAATTTTTCATCAGGTGTATGAACATCCCACATATCCGGTCCTATACTTATAAAATCTATATCCGGATAGTTCTGATAAATTGCTCCGCATTCAAGCCCTGCATGTATTATTTCCACTTCCATATCATTTCCTGTTAATTTTTTCCATATTTCTACGGCTTTTTCTCTAAAAGGTGAATCTGAGCGGTATCTCCATTCAGGATATTTTGATGAAAATTCATAATTTCCTTCATATTTTTCAGCAATTAAAACTATGGAATTTTTTAGTTTGTCAAGTATTTCAGGTTCTGAACTTCTCATAGATATTGCCAATCTTATATTTTCCTCTTCAGTAGTTACTATTGCCAAATTATCCGAAGCTTCCACTATCTCAGGATATTCTTTCATCCAACTATAAACTCCTGTAGGAATTTCTTCAATAAGACCGATATACTTATCTAAAACTTTTTTTTCAATTACTCTATTTACAGTAGATATTTCTTCCACTGAAATTTCAACTTGAGGCTCGGATTTTATATACAATTCTTTTACTTCTTCCATTACTTTTTCAATTGACTCCTTTATATCTTCAATTGACGTAATAATTGCTTCGGCAACTCTCGGAATAGCATTATCTTTACTTCCTCCTGAAATTGAAACCATGTATATATTTGCTTTTTCATTCAATAATTTTAAAATTTTATTCATTGCTTTATTGGCGTTTTCTTTATTTTTATGAATTTCCGCTCCTGAATGTCCTCCTGCAAATCCCTGTAACTTTATTTTATACGTAAATCTTCCCATTATATCTATTTTTTTATAAGGAATAAGAATGTCAATATTTTCTCCTCCTGCTGAACCTGCTGTTAATTTTCCTTCTTCTTCAGAATCAAGATTAATAAGTATTTTTCCTTTTAATATTCCCGGTTTAAGAGCTAATGCACCTCCTAAATCAATCTCCTCCGATGTAGTAATTAAAAATTCCAATGGTCCATGTTTTAAATCTTTGTTTTCAGCAATAGCCATCATCATTGCGACCGCAATTCCATTATCGGCTCCAAGTGTAGTCCTATCTGCTCTTAAAATATTTCCTTCAACTATTAAATTAATAGGATCCTTTTTAAAATCATGATTACTATCTTCGGTTTTTTCACAAACCATATCCATATGTCCCTGTAAAATAACTCCCGGAACATTTTCATAGCCTTCACTTGCTTTTTTACGTAAAACGACGTTATTAACTTCATCCTGATAGCATTCAAGATTATGCTCTTTTCCGAAATTTATGAGATAATCACTGATTTCTTTTTCTTCATAGGAATTTCTGGGTATTTTTGAAATTTCTTCAAAATAATAAAATACTCTTTCCGGTTTTATATTTTCTAATTTTCTCATCAGTTTAATCCTCCTATATTTATTTTAAATTAATGTATTAATTATAAGCATAACAGCTGAAAAAGCAGCCATAATTCCAAACAACGGCATAACAAATTTCAACCATTTATCAAAAGTAACTCCTACCATTTCCAAAAACACAAGAACCAATCCTGTGGGTGCAATAAAAGACATTAATCCCTGTCCCCAGTTATAAGCATTTATTATAATTTCTCTTGATACTCCTGCCGTATCCGCCAATGGTGCCATGATAGGCATTGATAATACTGCAAGTCCTGAAGAAGACTGTATAAAAAATCCTAGAACGGAAAAAATTCCTAATTGTACTAAAGCAAAAGCACTGCTATTTATATTTGCAACTAATTGACTCGAATAATATAATAACGTATCTGAGATAAGACCGTTATCCATAATAATATTTATTGAACGCGCAAGTCCCACTGTTAATGCAACTCCTGTAAGTTCCTTTGCTCCTCCTATAAAAGAAGAGACAGCTTCTTTTTCCGACAATCCGGATAGAAACATAATAATTATTGCTACTGAAAGAAATAATGCCGACATTTCTCCAAACCACCATTGTAATACGGAAACACCATAAATCATAATAGGAAAAGCAAGAGTAAAAGCCACAAGACATAATTTTTTTCTTGTAGTAAATTCAACTTTAGAGCTTTTGTCAAAATTACTTAAAAATTTATTCCTAATTTCTTTTTCTTGATCATGTATTAAAGATTTTGCAGGATCTTTCCTAATTTTTTTAATATATTGATAAATATACAGTATAGTAATAACGGAAGCTAAAAGTAAAGTAATTATACGAAATTGAATACCCTCCGTAAATGAAATCCCTGCCGCATTGGAAGCAATAACCACGGAAAACGGATTAACTGTCGAAAACATAGTTCCAATAGTTGAACCTAAGGAAATAGCTGCAACACAAGTCATAGCATCAAATCCGTTTACTAAAAATATAGGCATTAAAATGGGATAAAACGCTATCGTTTCTTCAGACATTCCAAATGTTGTTCCGCCAATTGCTATTAAAATAAAAACAAAAAGTATAAGCAGAAACTCTCTTCCTTCAGTTTTTTTCGAAAGTGCATTTATTCCGGCATCAAAAGCTCCTATTTTATTGATCACTCCTATTATCCCGCCTATAATCAAGACAAATATTATAATGTCAACGGATTCCATAATTCCTAAAATAGGTGCCTTAACAATATTCAATATTCCTTGAGGATGTTGTTTTATTTTTGTATAACTTCCCGGAATCGCCATAGGTTTTTTTATAGTTCCTTTTGTAAACTTTTCAAGAGGTAAGTTTATGTTGTATTTCCTAAGAACTTCTTCTGTAGGTGGTTCGGAAATTGTTTCATCATTATGATCGGTTATTATAAATTCATTTGTTGCCGTATCATAAGACAATTTTGAGAATTTTCCCGCCGGTATCATATAAGTTAATCCTGCAACTATAATAAGGATTACAAATAGTACTGTAAATGCGCTCGGAAATTCAAATGTTTTCTTTTTCATATAAATCACTCCTCAAAATTTTTATTTTTATCTCTTATAAATTTTATAACTTTTTCCAAAATATCTCTTTGTAATTTATACGTTATCAACTTCATAGCTTCATTATATTTACACCATTTAAAATCTTCGATTTCATTCTTATCTATTTTTATATCCTCATTTTCAGTAAGACCTATAAAAAATACAACTTCCTTTAAAGTTTTTTCATTAGGTACATATTTTATACTTTCTTTAAAATCTTCCATTATTTTTATTTCCGTTCCGGTTTCCTCTTTTACTTCCCTAATTGCAGTTTCCTTTTCAGTTTCGTTTTTCTCCATATGCCCTTTGGCAAATCCCCAGTTTCCATTGTACATCTTTACAATTAGAAGTTTTTTACTATTACTGTTCAGAATTACTGCACCACATGATTTTTCATGCTTTATTTTTTCAGGAATACCGTATTTTTCACTTAAATACTTTATTATTTCTTCTTTTTCATTTTTCAGTTTATCTTCCAAAATATTTTCATATATCTCATTTTTTATTTCCCTTATATTTTTAGCATCAAATTTCAGATTTATCAAATCTACTCCTGTTATGTCCAAATCTCTTATTTCGAGTATTTTTCCCATTTCAAGTATATTTTCTATTCTTTTCTTAAAATTTTCAAGTGATAATTTGTTTTCATGACTTTTAAGTGGTTCTTTTGACAAAATATCCGATGAAAATAAATTAATAAGTCTTTCTAGGTTTTTTTCTCCTAAATCAATAATCAACTTTTTCAATGTTTTATCACTGGGAGAGTTATATACCAGCATATGGTTACTTATTATTTTCTTTACTGAAAAAATCATATCATTGGGGGCCCTCAGTTCTTTTAACCTACTTTCAGCTATAATTGAACTTTCTTTTTCATGACCGTAATAATGAAATATTCCCTCTTTATCAATAATTTTCACATTTATTTTACCTAAATCATGAAATAGTGCGGAAAATCTTGTAATTAAATCAAATTCACATAAATCCACTGTTTTTAATATATGTTTAAATAAATTATCCCTATGATACGGATTATTTTGATTAAAATCATATGTATATTTAAATTCAGGAATAATCATTTCAAGAACTCCCAATCTTTTCATCTCATTTAATGCTTTTTCCATATGTTGACCCAAAAGAATTCGGCTTAATTCGTCAAAAATCCGTTCCTTTGAAATTTTATTTAAAAATTTTCTTTTTATGAATATAGCTTCAGCAGTTTTTTTTTCAATCCTGAAACCCAATTTTGATATAAATCTGAATGCTCTCATTATCCTAAGAGCATCTTCTTCAATTCTTAATTTAGGGTTACCTACAAATTTTATAACTCCTTTTTCCAAATCTTTCTTTCCGTTGAATAAATCCACTAACCCCAACTGCTCATTGTAAGCCATGGCATTTATAGTAAAATCACGTCTTGCTAAATCTGTATCTATTGTTTTTACAAACTTAATTTTTTTAGGATGTCTACTGTTAAAAATTCCTGTTTCTTTTCTAAATCTTGCTATTTCATAATTTACATTGTTCACTTTTATCATCAATATCCCGAAATGTGATCCGACTTCTTTAGGATTAAATTCTGAAAATATTCTTTTTAATTCTCTATATTCAATATCAGTGGCAAAATCATAATCCTCGGGATTTTTTCCCATTATCAAATCTCTGACGGCCCCTCCTACAAGAAATCCTGTTCCGTTCTCATTTAATTTACTTAATATGAATTTTACATTGTCGTTGTTTAAATGAAATTGCATACCGATATTTTTCCTTTCTTTAAGTTAATATGTAGTTTTTCAAAAGAAATTTTCCATTTTATTCAAAGGTATATAATTACTTATTTGAAGATCAGATTACTTCTTTTTCAGTTTTGCTATATAAAATCCGTCCATATATTTATTTTTATGAGTAATATACACTCCTCCGCATTCATCTTTTCCTATATCCACATTTTCAGGAATACTTACTTCTTCAGTAATCAAATCATTATATTTTTCAAGAAAAGATTTTATGTTATTAGTATTTTCATTAATTAAAAATGTACATGTACTGTACAGTATAACTCCATTTTTATTTAAAACTTTGTAAGCACTGTCAAATATTTTTTTTTGAAGCTTTTTAAGACTTTTTATCTGCTCTAAAGTCAAACTGTATATTTTTTCAGGTTTTTTTCTTAACACCCCCAGTCCGCTACACGGAACATCAAGAAGTATTTTATCAAATTTCATATTCAAATTTTCTATTTTGCTTGCATCATTAATATAAATCTCAAAATTTGAAAATTTATATTTTTCTTTTATATCTTTAAGAAGCTTTACTTTATGCTCGTAAATATCTGTAGCAACTAACAGTTTTGGAGAAAAATTCTGCAATATTGCCAATGTTTTTCCTCCGGGAGCACTACATGCATCTAAAACTGTGTCATTTTCTTTTATTTCCATATTTTTTACTGCCAGATAAGAAGAAGCATCCTGTATTATTATATTTCCTTTTTTATATTCTTCAGTTTCAAATATATTTGAATTTGAAAGATAGTAAACTTCTTCCGTTGAAAATAATATCTCCGAATCAATGTCCGATAATATTTTTTTAAATTTTTCTTCTGTCAAATTTTTTTTGTCATATCGTACAGATAAGTAACTTCTCGTTTTATATGATTTCATTATATCCGTATATTCTTCAGGATAATCTGTTTTCAACTTATTTACAAACCACTGGGGATAAGAAAAAATAATACTTTCTCTTTTATCTTTAGGAATATTTCGAATTATTTCATCTTTATCCTTTAAAACCCCTTGTAATACTGCGTTTACAAAGCCGGACTGATGGTTGTTAAGTATTTTTGCAGTTTCTACTCCTTCATGTATAACACCTGCATTATCCGTATTCATAAATAATATCTGAGCTACGGATATTCTCAATAACTGTTTTATTTTCCTTTTCTGGACTGTTTTTACAATTTTACTCAGTATATAATCTATATATATTAAATTTTTCAATGTTATATTTATAATATTGGTTATGAACAATTTTTCCTTTTTAAGATAATTTTTTGTCCTAAAATAATAATTCAACTGAATATTACTGTATTTACCGTTCATAATATCATCAAATAAATTTATAATATCGATTTTTATATTATTTTTTTCTTTATTTACTGCTTTTTCTGAATTTTTTCCGTTTATTCCGTTTTTTGAATTTTTCTTATTTTCCATATTTTCTATTATTTCCATTCCCATTTTTCTATTTTAGCATTTATACTGTTTTCGGAAAAAACTGTTATCCCGTTTCCATCCTTATCAGGAAAAATTCTTGATGAAAACACTTCTTTTCCGTTATTTATAAATATTTCAATTGATGAATTATCTACAAATACAGTTAATTCAAGCTTATCTATATCTCCTAAATACACTTTTCTCAGACTTTTGTCGGACTGTCTGTTATGGCTTCTGTCCAATGTGAATTTTTTTTCATTATAGTCAAATCTTAAAACCGTTTCACAGTTTTTCCCTACTCTTAATTTTAATCCGAAGTTAGAACCGATATTTGTAAATTCAGCTTTTAATTCATATATCAATCCTTTTCCGACTTCTCTTTCTCCTTTGACCTCCGATAAAAATTCCGTTTTTTCTCCTCTGATTGTATTCATTTCTTCAATAGGAAGCTGATAAAGCTTTCCGTCCATAAATTTCAGTTGTCTAGGTAAAGTTAGACAATGAAGCCATTCATTTTCAATTGTAGGATAGTCTTCTTCTTCAGGTACTCCCATCCAACCAATTATAAGTCTTCTCCCTTTGTTATCTACCATTGTCTGAGGAGCATAAAAATCATGCCCCCTGTCAATTTCAATAAAATCAGATTCAATAATAAACTCAGGTTTCTCATAATTTAATTTTCCTAAAAAATAACCACTCTGATATTTGTTGTTGTACAAATCTCCTTCTGGTTTAAGTCCTTGAGGAGAAAATAGAAGTATGTCAGTCATTTTATCCGTTTTTTCATCTTTCAGCTGAAAGTAATCAGGACATTCCCACATAAATCCGAATTCTTTCAATTTTCCTTTATATGCACCTGCTATTTCTCCTTCAAATTTCCAGTCATATATATTTTCAGAACTATAAAGAACTGTCTTTCCTTTTAAATCACTACTTTGAATACCTAATACCATATAATAAGTTCCATCTTTTTCCCATACTTTAGGATCTCTTATATGCCTTGTATAACCGTCAGGTTGATTTATTATTACAGGTTCAATTCTTTTAAAATTTTTTCCATCTTGAGATATCGCTATACATTGATAAGAACTTCTATTACCCTCATCATCTTTTACATTGCCGGTATAAAATAAATAAAGTTTTTCATCTATTATTAAAGCACTTCCTGAATAAACTCCATTTTTAGTATATTCGGTTTCAGGTCTTAAAGCTGTTTTTTCCCTTTTCCAGTGAAGCAAATCCACACTTGTACTGTGTGCCCAATATTTAGCTGTGTGATCTGTTTTCAGTGGATTCCATTGATAAAACATATGGTATTTTTCGTTAAATTGGGAAAATCCGTTAGGATCATTTATAAGTCCCACTATTCCCTGTATATGATATTTCTGTCTCCAGAAATCGCTATCAACTTTTTTCTGTTTTTCCAAAATTGATTTTTCTTCGTTTTCCCTTACATACTTAAAATCCATATTTTCACCCCATAGCTATTTTTTATTTTACATATATAATATACCACATTTTAAAATAAAAATTACTAAAATTTGAAAAAATTACTCAAATATATGATAAATTCTTAATACATAATATAAAATATATTTATAGTTACTATTATGATAAATATAGTTGTTAACATAATAAATTGAGAAACTTCAAAAAACATTAATATATAAATTTTAATTAAGTATAATGATGATTTTCTTTGCTATTTTATAAATAATAATAATTATTAATAGACTATAAATGGGAAATATGATAAAATATTTAAAAAATATATGACTTAGGAGATAAATGTGATAATAATATTTTCTTTTTTATCAATTTTAATGATTTTTGTAAGATTTTACTCCATAATTTCAAATTTTTCTTTTAATAAGGAAAATCATAAATTTTCTGAAAGAATTACTGTTTTTATTCTTATATTTGAAATATTTATTATTTTGTTATTTATATTTTTCTCTTCTTTCGGATACTTACTGCCTCCTGCCCTTTTATTTCTAAATAGTCGGCAATTTCAATATTTTGTATTTGAAAATCTAAGTATATCGCTAGTCATTTATATTATTATAAATCTCTTTTTATTATCTACATATTATCCTTTAAATAAGGCTCTGAAATTTTTGAACAGATCTTTACTGATGTTGATTTTTCTAATTAATATAATATTAGGATCTTTGATATTTTCATTATAAATTGCTTTAAGTAATAATGTAGTTAAATTCTAGTTATATAAAATTAAAATAAAAGCAAAAATCCGATATTCAAGTTATTTCAACGAAAAAAATACGGGAATAAACATTAAAAAAACTATGCTTGAACAAAGAAGATTTTTTATTTTTCAGTAAATGGAATATTTTTAAGTATAAAATAATATGATTTAATAAATAAAAATAAATAAGGAGTATATACTCCTTATTTATTTTTATTTATTAAATTCTTTCACTCTACTGTTCGTAATTTCTTCAATTTCAATATTATAATTCTGTTTTTCTCTTGCTGTACTTTGCTTCGCATTTTTATTTACCGTTGAAGTAGCACTTAAATTCTTGCTATTACTTTCCAATGATTTTTTTACACTTGGAATATTTTCAGATTTTTTTGTTTGTGATAAAGTATTATCTATAAAATTCGAATTCTGCTTTCCGGAATTTAAAAACTGATTTACTCCGGATTTTCCACTTGCACTTTTATTTCCTTCAATTTCAGCTATTGCCTGTTTTGCATCACTATTACCATTTTTAGCTGCTATCTTATACCATTTTAAAGCTTCATTTATATTATTTTCCTTATGATATGAAATAGCTATAGGCATAGCAAGAGCTTTATTCCCTGAATTATAGGCCTTTGTAAGATACGGTCTTGCTTCAACTTGCCGTCCCGTATCAAATAATATAGCCCCTATTTCAAAATTTGCTTCCTTTATTCCACGATTAGCTGCCAGTTTAAACCATTTCACAGCTTCAGAATAATTTCTTGTCTGTTTGTTTAAAAGAGCAATCTGAATGTCGGCTTCTTTTATACCTTGTCTATATGCAGATTCAAACTGTGCCTTTGCTTCTTTGTAATTTTTTGATTTAATAAATCCGATTCCTTTATTATAAGCTTGTGCCCCCGGAGGTAGCTGACCGTTTTCGACATTTTTAGGCAAACGTGCCATAAGTTTTTCCGCTTCTACTGTTTTTCCTTCTTCTTTTAATATCATAGCCATATTATATATAGCTTCAGGATAATTTTTATCTACACCCATTTGTAAATATTTCTTTACTTTAGTACTGTCATTTAATCCGTAATAAAGATGAGCTAATGAAAGAATAGCTTCCTTACTTCCACTTTCAGCATCTTTTATGGCTTGAGAAACTTTTGCAGGATCTATTTTATTATCAATCAGATTTTTCTGTTCTTCGGGAGTTAAATTTTTTATATTCTCTTGTCCTTTATTTTCCTGCTTTTCATTATTATTTTTTCCTAAATTAAAAATATCTCCGCTTACTGAAGAAGTGATATTTCCATTTATTGGAGATTGACTTCCTGTTTCTTTATTTTCCTTAGGTTTTTCTTCTTTTTTACCTTTAAAACAAGATACGGAAAGCATCCCTGCAACAACCAATAATAGAAAAAATACCTTTTTTTTCACTCTTATCACCTTATTTGTAATTTGTTTTAAAATGAACCTAATTGAGTTGCATCCAAAATTTTATACATAAAATCTGAAAATCCGCTTGTTGTAGGCTCATCTTCAAAATTTATTGTAAATATTCCATCTTTGTTTTCCCACAATCTATCAAAATATGAATATATATCTTTTGTCAATTTTGAATTTTTATCTGTTAATATTCTGAAATTGGCATCCATTATATAACCTCTTACATTTTTCTTTATTAGATTGGCTGAACCTGCTGATATTATAACACTTCCGTCTGTTTTTTTCATTAGAGTAATCTTAGTGTGATATTGTTCATTATTAGTAAAATACCACTTTATTTCAATTTTTCCTTTTGATTTTTTTTTCAGTTTTTTGGATACAGGTTTATTAGGAAGACCGTTAGTACTCATTCCAAAAGCATCCCTACTTCTGTCCAGTATAAGTCTTATTTTGACTCCTCTGTTTGAAGCATTTATTAATTTATTTATTATATTTTTATCAGCAAGAAAATACATCCCCATTATAAGTTCATCTCCTGACTGTAGACTGTCAATGTCCCTATCCATATATTTCCCAATAATTCCTTCGGAAATATACTGTATTTTATATTCACCTCCTTCAATATCAGTTATTTTATCATTTTTTATATCGTTTTCCTTTATTTCTTCCGAATTTTCTATTTTTTCAAGCTTAACTGAAGAAGATTCATCTTTTTCCATATTGCTTTCTTCACTATTTTTTCTTATATTTATTTCCGAGTTTGAAAATTCTGCAACAAGTTCTAAATTATGAAGTACATCTCCTGTTATGTCTCCATCTGCATAAACAGCTATATTTTCATGAAAATAGCTCGGATCATGTATATTTGCACTGGAAACAACAACTTCTCTTTCATTCAGAAATACTTTTTTATGATCAGCTTTTACATTCAATGCTCTGAATAAATTTCTCAATGTCAATTTCGGCCACATAGGACCGTAAAAATTAGTTATCCATCCTTTATTTTGTGGATTTCCAAAAGGCTTTATAGATCTTCTCCAGATGGGTGAATACCAAGGAAATGTATCTTTCAGCTTAAATATATCCACTATTATGATATTTATCCCGTTTTTCTTTAATTCCGTCAAAAAAGGATGTTCAAATGCACCGTATAAATTATTATTTTCATCTGTCAATATATATACCTTCAATTCAGGATTTTCCGTTTTTTTCTTTATAAGTCTTTTAACATATTCTTTAGCAAATTCAGGAAACTTTTCCTTATTTTTATTATAAATATCATTGAACAGAAACATTTCTATAATCAGATAATCTTTTGCATTGTCAATTATTTTATAGGTTGATTCCCATAAATTCCTGTCATATTTTATATTTCCGTCTTTATCCAAATAAGTCAAATCATAATGAAAATCTACATTTTTACTTTTTCTTAAAGGACTTTCATAATTTACTCCCAAAGGCGGCTCTTTTATTGTGGAACATGATAACACCAGAAAAAAAAGTAGTGGCAATAAATATTTTTTTATATTTTCGGATTTTTTTAAAGTATTTTTAAATTTCATCATTTTCTCCCTAAGCTAATGATTTCTTACAAGATTGTTTATCCATTTTTTACTTTTCAGCCTTTTTAGACATGGATATACTTTAAGCATTTCATCACTTCCTGAAAATAAATATACTAGTGCTACAGGAAGCCCTATTTTTATTCCGGCTATATATGTCAACGGAATGGCAAACAGCCATAACGGAAGTAAATCGGCAAACATCGTCCACAATGTATCTCCTCCCGATCTGAGTATCCCTACAATTAAAAGAGTTCCCGCCGTCTTAGTTATTATTAAAATAGCCTCGGAAAATATAATCTGCCGAGTTAACGGATACAATTGCTTATCTACACCCATTAATTTCAGGACTAAAGGACTTGTCACGTAAACAAACAGTGCAATTATCACTCCAAGCATCATGGCAGCTTTCAACAATTCTACCGCATATTTATAAGCATCTTCCTCATTTCCTGCCCCTATTTCATGACCGATTATAGCTGAAGTTCCGCTTGAAAGACCAAATATCAATGTAAACACCAAATTACTTATTGATTTTACAATCTGTATAGATGCTGCAGATTCGGTTCCCATTCTTCCGTATATTACCACATACATACTTACTCCTAAAACCCACATTATTTCATGCCCAAATACAGGAAGTGAAATTTTCATCACTTTCTTTACAAATTCCAATGAAAATCCGAACAATTCAGAAAAAGTTCCTGCTATTGGAAGTTTTAGTTTATATATCATAAATATTACATATAATGTACTTACAATTCTTGAAAATACAGTAGCGATAGCCGCTCCTTCCACTCCCATTGCAGGAAATCCGAAATTTCCGAAAATAAGAGTATAATTTGTAATCCCGTTGATAAACAATCCTAATATACTTGAATAAAGGGAATGTTTTGTCGCTCCTATGGCACGTAACTGCATATTAAAAGCAAATCCTATTCCTATTAAAGGATACGTCCATGCTACAATTCTCAAATATTTTCCTCCAAGAAATATTGCTTTCTTGTCATTCGTAAAAATGCCTATTATAATTTCAGGTATTTTAAGACCTAAAGACAAAAATAATAACGAAAATAAGAACCCTACAACAATGGTAATTCCCAGACATTTTTTCAGATTTTTATAATCCCTGCTTCCAAAATATTGTGCTGCCAGTATTCCCCCGCCACTATTCATACCGAATAAAGAAACAATGAAAATCATAAATACTTGATTGGCAAATCCCAATCCTGCCACAGCAGCAGTTCCAAGTCCGAGTACAGGATTTTTCACTCCAACCATAAATACGTCAATAAAGTTCATCAGACTGTATATCATATTTTCAAATGAAACAGGTAATCCTATTGTAAACACTTTTTTATATATTGCTTTTATTTTATTATCCATAACTCTCCTTTTTTTAATCCAAATCATTTTCAGTTGAATATTCTGAAAATATTAACAAATGATCTGAAATATATTTCTTAATTTCACCGTTATTATTTCGTAAAAAATTATACACTCCGTATCTTCCCGTGTATTCTTTCGTTTTTTCTTTATTTATAAAAAAATTGTCATATGAATTTACTAATTTTTTATCTGAAAGAGTGGTTAAATCACTTTCAGGATTTAAAATATAAGACATATTATTTTTTGAAATTAAATTTTTAAATGCGGTACTGTTAGCAGGTACATTAAAGTCACCTGCCATTATTATATCATTTTCTTCCGTTATATTCAAAAAATATTCATATACATCTGAATAATTCCCCGCTTCGATCAATCTCTGTTTTTCATTGTCACCGAAAATGGAATGGCAAATTACATATATAAAATCAAAATTTCCAAATTTGAAATATACTCCATAAGGTTCCCTTATAAAATCATTTTTATTTTTCTCTTTATAAAATCCTATTTTTTTTACTTCCTGAACTTTCTCACTTTTGTATATATATCCGTAATACTCTTTGTAATTTTCACTTCCTACACTGCTTTCAGATATTATATATTCCCACTTTTCCCCTGTAAGTTTTATCAGATGAGCTTTGAGTCTTTTCAGACCGTTTTCATTCATAACTTCTTCTATTCCCGTCAAATCAAAATTTGATATTATTTTTGCCATTACTTCATAATTTTTTTCCTTTTCTCCTAATCTCATAGCATTGAAAGAAGCTATGCTTATCAGATTTTCGCTTTTATTTTCAGATTTTACATTTTTTTCAAAAATATTTTTTCTATTTTTATCTTCTGTATCTGTTTTTTTATAACAACTAAAAATGCAATAAAAAAACAGTAACATAAAAATTCCCTTTTTTATATTTTTCATAAAACCCCCGCCTTTTTTCTGAAATATCTGTAAAAAATATATTTATTTTTATATTCTACTATTTTTTAAAATATTTATCAATTTACAATTTCAATTTTTTTAAATTTTTTATTTTCAATCTAAATATATAATAATTTCTATATTCTAAAAAGTATTCCCATATGTTATAATAAAAAACAATTCAAATAACGGAGGAAAATATGAAAAAACTATGGGAAGGGCGTTTTGCCAAAGCTACTGATAAACTGCTTGAAAAATTTAATGCTTCTATAACTTTTGATAAAAGACTTTATAAAGAAGATATAAAAGGAAGTATTGCTCATAGTAAAATGCTTTCAAAACAGGGAATTATCATGGAAAAGGAACAAAAAAATATTGAAAAAGGGCTTTTACAGATAAAAGAAGAAATAGAAAAAGGAATTTTTGAATTCAAAATTGAAGATGAAGATATACATATGGCAATCGAAAAAAGACTTACTGAAATAATAGGAGAAACAGCGGGAAAACTTCATACTGCCAGAAGCAGAAATGATCAGGTCGCTCTTGATATAAGAATGTATGCTATGGAAGAAGCTAGAGAAATAAAAAAATTACTGATTAATATGGAAAAAACTATTATAGATATGTCTGAGAAATATAAATCCGTAATTATTCCGGGATATACACATCTTCAAAGAGCACAACCCATACTATTTTCTCATTACCTTATGGCTTATTTCCAGATGTTTAAGAGAGATATCTCAAGAATTGAAGATTTTCTTGGAAGAACGGATGAAATGCCTTTGGGTGCCGGAGCGCTTGCAGGAACTACTTTTAATATTGATCGGCATTTTACCGCTTCTGAACTGGCATTTTCAAAACCCACTGAAAACAGTCTTGATTCTGTAAGTGATCGTGATTTTATCATTGAACTTTGTTTCATTATTTCAATGATATCAATGCATCTTTCAAGATTTTCCGAAGAAATTATTATTTGGTGCTCATCAGAATTTTCTTTTTTGACTCCTGATGATGCTTTTTCCACCGGTTCATCTATTATGCCTCAGAAAAAAAATCCTGATATTCCGGAGCTTATAAGGGGAAAAACAGGAAGAATATATGGAAATCTTATAAGTTTATTAACTACAATGAAAGCACTTCCATTAGCTTACAATAAAGATATGCAAGAGGATAAGGAAAGTATATTTGATTCTATTGATACTATCAAAATTTCAATTGAGATTTTTTATAAAATGCTTAGTACTTTAAAAGTTAATAAAGAAAAAATCTTAACTTCTATGAAAAAAGGATTTTTAAATGCAACAGATGTAGCTGATTACCTTGCAAAGAAAAATATTCCTTTTAGAAAGGCACATAAAATTTCAGGCAAAATAGTTTCATACTGTGAAGATAAAAATATTGATATTGAAGAAATGACACTTGAAGAATTTAAAAACTTTTCAGATATGTTTGAAAATGATATTTTTAATGAAATTACTTTAAAAAATTGTGTCAATAAAAGAAATTCCTATGGAGGAACTTCTTATGAAAATATCAAAATGCAAATAAAAAAAGGAAAAAAATATATTGAAAATATTGAGTAGTAAAATATCAATAAAAATATGAGAGCAAATCAAGCTCTCATATTTTTATTATTCTTTTATTTATTTTTAAAATTTTAATAGTTTTTTATGAATTAAAAAATATTTCTATATCTACAAACAATACATATCTTAAAAATTAAAATTATGATTTTAAGTAAAAATCCATACAATTAATATATACAAAAGTCTATAAATCAATATATTTTTGCACTTTATGGAAATGTTCCCCACAAAAAAGTGTACCAATTCAAATATTCTTATATTCCGAAACTGCTTTATTTATTTGAATTTACTTTTATTCAGAGAATGATTCATTTCTTCATTTCTTGTTGATATCATTTAAATATTAAAATTTTTAACTTAAATTTCAACTTTAAAACTTATCACTTCAATTTCATTTTATCCATATTTATTTATAAATATTTTCTATTCTTATCACCTAATATCTTTAATATTCAAATTTTCAAATATAAAGAATACTAAAAATATCCTTTTTGTTTTATAACGAATGAAATACTTTTAAATATTTTTAAAATTTTGAATTGAATATTTTTTGATCAAAAGCTCTTTTTATAAAATCCTATTAATTTTATTTACTTAATTTTTTATATGCCCTTATTTTATTAGGCAGTGAAAATAATTTTATAAATCCTTCTGCATCTTTATGATTGTACAGTTCACTTGCACCGAAAGAAGATATTGTTTCATCATAAAGTGCATTTTCAGTTATTCTTGAAGCAATTTTTATATTCCCTTTATATAATTTAAGCTTTACTGTCCCTGAAACATTTTTTTCTACTGAATCTACAAAAGCATCCATAGCTTCTCTTAAAGGAGTAAACCACTGTCCTGAGTATGTAATATCTGCATATTTTCGACCAATTATCTTTTTCATTTCATAAGTATCCTTATCAAATACTACACTTTCCAGATCACTTAATGCTTCTATAAGCAAAGTACCTCCCGGCGTTTCATATATCCCTCTTGATTTCATTCCTACAAGTCTGTTTTCAACTATATCTATAACTCCTACACCGTTTTCTCCTGCTATTTTATTAAGCTTTTTTAATAACTCCACAGAAGAAAGACTTTCTCCGTTGACTTTCACGGGCCATCCTTCTTCAAAAGTAATGGTTACATAAGTAGGCTCATCTTTTGCTTTTTCAGGAGGTGTCACCATCATATAAACAATTTCTTCATTATGCTCATTTTCAAGTTGCTCTATATCTCCGCCTTCGTGAGAAATATGCCATAAATTCTGGTCTCTTGAATATATTTTTTCTTTCGTTACTGTTAACTTTATGTCAAATCTCTGTGCATAATCTATGGCACTTTCTCTTGAAGAAATATCCCACATTCTCCATGGTGCTATTATTTCTATTGTAGGATCCAATGAAAAGACTCCGGTTTCAAACCTTACTTGATCATTTCCTTTTCCTGTACAGCCATGACATATATATTTTGCATTTTCCTTATGGGCAATATCTACAAGTACTTCTGCTATCAACGGTCTTGCAAATGATGTACCCAATAAATATTTATCTTCATATACCGCTCCGGCTCTTAATGCCCTGAACGCATAGTTCCTTACAAATTCTTCCTTCTTATCTTCAATATAAATTTTTGAAGCTCCGGATTCAATAGCTTTTTTTCTTATTTCTTCCATATTCTCATCCTGCCCTACATCAACACAACATGCAATCACTTCAAAATCATAGTTCTCTTTTAACCATGGAATTATTATGGAAGTGTCCAGTCCACCTGAATAAGCCAAAATAACCTTGTCTTTCATTTTCTCCTCCTTTGTTTTTTGATTATTTTTTTAATTTATCACACTTAAATGATAAAGTCAATATATGATTTGATATTTTAACTTTCATTTTATATATAATTGAAATATATATAAAAAATTATACTGTACAAATATAATCTTCAAAAACTGAAATACAATAAAACGAAAGTAAATAATAAAGTTGATTTTTTTTATTTAATACACTGTTTTTTCCTATTTTCTGTATTTTAGATTTTTTACTATTTTTTTTATTACTTATAATATTTAGATTTTAAATAAAAGTATAAAATTCATTTTTAACGATATAATTATTTTTAATAAATTAGATGTATATGCTGATTTATTAAGCTTGATATTATTTGATTATTAAAAAACATTAGAAAATAATATTATAATTTTAAAATTTATTGTTTTCATTTTTTAACAGTTCATTATTATTTTCTATTTTTTAAAAAAATAACACTTTACTTTCTCTACAATTAAAAAACAGGAACTTAACATAAAATTCCCGTTTTTAAATATTTTTATCCATTTGCTCTTTCCATATATTCACCTGTTCTAGTATCAATTTTAATTTTATCTCCTATAACAACAAACAAAGGTACTTGTAGAGTATATCCCGTAGAAATGGTAGCAGGCTTGGTTGCTCTTCCTATAGTATCTCCTTTTAATCCCGGCTCTGTATAAGTAACTTCCCTTATTACAGTATTTGGAAGTTCCACTCCTACCGGAGTTCCTTCATACATTAATACCTGTATTACCATTTCTTCAATAAGAAAATTTACTGCATCTCCTAAGTCTTCTTTTGTTAAGGCTATTTGTTCAAAAGATTCCTGATCCATAAAGAAATATTCTTCTTCCGATTCATATAAAAATTGCATCTGATTTCTGTCCAATATAATATCATCCATCATTTCAGTGGATAAAACTGTTATTTCCTGTACCTTTCCTGAAATCAGATCTTTTATTTTAAATTTCATCTCAGCCGCTCTTGCCTTTTTACCCGATGTGGACTGATGTCTGTCAGCTCTCAATATTAAATAGGGAACTCCATCCTTTCTGTATGTGCTTCCCTGTCTTAAATCCATTGCCGCTTTCATTGATTATTTCCTCCTAAATTTTCTTTAATTTTATTTATTTGTATCAATCGAGTATGTTGCTGTTACGACTGATCTTAATTTCTTATACATCTGATTTTCCACAGGCTCGTCCGATCGTTTTACATCTTCTTTATCTTCAAGAATTTCAAACTGTCCCTGTGTTAATTTTTTTAGCTCTGCTATCCTTCCGTTATTTACTTTCAACATTTCAAATGCTCTCATTTCAGCATTTTTAGAAGCATCTATAAGTAAATCTTTTTTATATTTTTCAATTCCCGTTATATAGAATTTCGGTTTAATTACTTCCAAATTGTTAAATTTCAAAGTTAATTCAAATAATTTTTCATAAATTTCATCAATTTTATCTATTTCTTTCATATTTATCGAGATTGTTTGTAATATTTGATAATCGGATATTTTATTACTTTCTCCAATATATGTAGGTTTTATTTTCAAATTTTGGACATTATAATTTTCTTTTTCGACTTTTATCAAATCTAAGAGCTCTATTACTGCCGTTTCTTTTTCTGAAATAGCTTTTTTTGCTTCTTCAATGTCTTTATTTTTAGCACTTAATATTACATTTACAATTGCCCTGTCGGCTTTTATTCTTCTTTCAGCAACACCCTTTACAGTTATTCTGTTTTCACTTTTATTTATTTTGTCCAATGCGTTTGATATTAATGCTCCTGACACTATCAGTCCAAATGCCAGTATTGTCGAAATTATTATAAACTGTACTTTTTTCATAATCAGATCACGTACTTTCTCATTTGTTATTTCAATTTATAAATTTATATTTCTTTTTCTTTGCCATTGAATTATAGTTTATTTTATTAAAAAAGTCAATTATGTTATTATTTTTATAATATTTCTTTATTTTACTTCATCCAATATTTCTATCACTTCTCTTTTCAAAACAAAAGTAAGGTTTTCGGTAGCTATTCCGTTTAAAATATTTTCCGCCCATTTTCTTGCATTTGACTTATCATTCTTATCATAATATATCCACATAAGGTTGTGGTGCATTGCTTCCCCGTCTTCAGAAGATTTAGTATACCATTCTTTAGCTTCCACCATATCATTCTTTTTATATGCTATATATCCCAACATTTTTGCTGCATCTCTGATTTTATACCGTTCATAAACTTCTTTAAACTTTTTTATCCCTTTTTCCTTGTTTATATTGTAATAATACATTAATGCTATTTCGTAATACGTATCTGTATCGTATTTTTGCAGCTTTTTTATAATAACTTTCAGCTTTTTCAAATTCTCCATTTTTTTCATATTCCAAAGCTTTATCTGTTAATCTTGAATATTTTTCGTTATCTTGAATACCTTCTGAAAAAAGACTGCATTACTTGATAAATATAGTAAAAAAAATAAAAATCAGTATTTTTTTCCTAAATATGAGTTTTTCCCCGTTCATATACATTTTTTTATTTATATAAATTTTATTATAACTTTCTTAAATTTTTTCAATTATATTTTACTCTTATTTCCAATAATTTACAAGAAAAAATATTTCATATAATTTCTGTTTTTTATTGTATATATACTAATTTTGTGTTATTATTTGTAATAAATTAATGAAATATATTATTAAAAATTGAAAGAGGTGTACATATGAATTATAAAAGTACAAGGGGCAATAAATTAAAATCTTCGACATTTGCCGCCTTGCATGGGCTTGCAGAAGACGGAGGATTATATATTCCTGAAAAACTTCCTGATATAAAATTATCTTATGATGAGATTAAAAATATGTCTTATCAGGACTTGGCATGTAAAATTATCGGATTATTTTTTACAAAATTTTCTCAGGAAGAAATTAAAAATGCAGTTAATAATGCTTACAACAATACTACATTTACAAATAAAAATATTGTCCCTTTACATAAATTAAATGAAAAAGTGAGCTTTGCCGAACTATTCCACGGAAGAACATTGGCATTCAAAGACTTGGCACTTTCTATTTTTCCGTATCTGCTTCTTTTAAGTAAGAAAAAGCAAAATGAAAATAAAAAAATATTAATATTGGCTGCTACTTCGGGAGATACGGGAAAAGCGGCTTTGGAAGGCTTCAAAAATATTGATGGAATAAATATTATTGTTTTTTATCCTAAAAACGGTGTCAGTCCTATGCAGGAAGAACAGATGAGAAAACAATTAGGAAAAAATGTCGAAATTGTCGCTATAAACGGAAACTTTGACGATGCTCAAAGTGCTATTAAAAATATATTCTCATCAGATGAATTTAAAAAATATGCAGAAAATCATGGAATAATGTTTTCCAGTGCCAACTCCATAAATATAGGAAGACTGTTTCCTCAAGTGATTTACTATGTTTCTTCATATATAAATTTAGTCAGAAACGGAACATTAAAAAACGGAGAAAAGTTCAATGTTGTAGTTCCTACAGGAAATTTCGGTAATATACTTGCAGGGTATATTTCAAAAAAATTAGGAATACCTATAAAAAATTTTGTTTCCGCTTCAAATAAAAATAAAGTCCTTGCAGACTTTTTCAAAACGGGAACTTATAATAAAAACAGAAAATTCTTTACTACAAATTCTCCATCAATGGATATTCTTCTTTCTTCAAATTTTGAACGATATTTATATTACAGCACAGGAGAAAATTCTGAAAGAGTGAAAGAACTTATAAATTCTCTTTTTTCTATAGGAAAGTTATCAGTTTCTAACGAAGAAATTGAAAATATAAGAAAAGAATTTTACGGAGAATTTGCTGATGATGAAGATACCATAAAATCAATAAAAAGTGTATATGAAAAATACAAATATTTAATGGATCCGCACACTGCCGTTGCTTATTCAGTTTATGAAAAAGAAAATAACGGACTTGATAAAAACTTTCATACCGTTATTATGTCTACTGCTCATCCTTTCAAATTCCCTTTACCTATTGCAAAAGCATTAGGAATAGATGAGAATAAAGATCCTTATGAAATTCTTGATGAAATCTCATCTCTTACAGGTATTGAATTTCCTGAAAAACTTGAAGAAATTAGAAATTCAGAAATAAGATTTTCAAAAATAATTGACAAAACCGAAATTCAGAACTTTGTAAAAAATTATATAAATAATTTAAAATAAGCATTTTTAGAGGGTTTAATACCCTCTTTTTTATTATTTTAAAACTTCCCGACATGCCAAAAACTATCCGACGTTCAGAATTTTTCTGAGAAAATATAAAATTATGATATTCAAAAAAACTGCTGTTTAAACGAAGTAAATTTGCCAGTTTTTTAAACATAATAAATATTTTTGAGAGCTAAAAATTTTACAGTCGACAACAAACATAAGGATAGCAATTAACTCTCACAGAAAAAACATTATTCAACATCATAAATAAAAGTATAATTTTGAGTTATATCAGAAGACAAGCTTCTCCCTACCACACACATTTCTTTTACCGCTGTCTCGGCTTTTTTTCTAATTTCTTCACTGTATTCTTTTCTAAGATGAAATACCAGCTTTATTTCAGTTATACGGTACACTGTCAGATCTGTCTGTTTCTCTACTTCTACATAACTGTCTTCAAAATTCATATTTTCATTTTCTATGACTATGGATAATACCGTCATTGCACATGAAGTAACTGCTGCTGCTGTCAGCTCTGATGGAGAAAGAATCTCTCCTTTTCTGTCCGTTAAAATTTTCTGTTTCCCTGCTTTTATTTCTGTCTGAAAATTTCCTTTGTAGCTTACTGTTATTACTTTCGACATTATTGTTCCTCCTATATTTATTTTTAATTAAATAAAAACGATAACTTGCGGAACTTATTTCCGGTTATCGTTTTATTTTATGTTTCAATTATTTCAATGCATTCAATCCTGCAAGATTTATAAAGTTCCAAGGTTTATTATAATGTGGCTGGAAGAAGAAATCAATAAATGCCAGTTCATCAACAGTCATATTATTTTGTATACATACTGACAGAGTATTTATTGATTGAGTCAAATCAGCCTTTGAAGTTAATTGGGCTCCTAAAATTTTTCTTGTATTTTTTTCAAATACCACTTTTAATGTGACTTTTTCATATGTAGGCATAAATTCAGGTCTGTAATTATCTACAGCATAAACATAATCAGCATCTATTCCTTCTTTTTCAGCTGTTTCCTGAGTTATCCCCGTTGACGCCATATTATTTTCATATATTTTAATACCTGATGTTCCCTGTGTTCCCGGGTGTTTTATTTTATTTTCTATTAAATTAAGTCCTGCCAGAGTTCCCATTCTTACTGCATTTGTAGCAAGAGGAATGTACATAGGGGAACCTAACGGATTAAAGAATACTGAACAGCAATCTCCTGCCGCCATTACATCCTTATCACTTGTTCTCATATATTCATCAACTTTTATCGCCCCGTTCGGTAACATTTCCAGCTGACCTTTAAATATTCCCGTATTAGGCATAAATCCTACACACATTATTACCATATCAGCTTCATGCTCATTTTTATCAGTAATAACTTTAGTTACATTTCCGTCTTTTCCTTCAAATTTTACGACTTTTTCTCCTGTTGCAATGACTATCCCGTGATTTTTAAATGATTCTTCGGCAATATCAGTATAATCCTTATCAAAATATTTACTTAATATTCTTTCTTCCGCATCGACTAAAACAACTTCTTTTCCGTTATCTCTAAATGCTTCCACAAGTTCCACACCGATATATCCTGCACCTACTACAACTATTTTTTTTGCATTTTTCCCTCTTTCAATTATTTCATTTGAATGATTGAAATTTTTTGAAAGCAGGATATTATTTAAGTCTATTCCTTCAATCGGAGGAATAATAGGCCATGAACCTGATGTAATAATAAGTTTATCAAAAGTTTCATCAAATTCAATTCCTGTTTCCAGATTTACTACGTGCACTTTTTTACCTTTTATATCAACGCTTTTTACATCATGTTTCATTCTTGTATCAACGTTCAGTTCTTTCAGTTTTTCAGGCGAACAGTAAAACAATCCCTGAGGGTCCTTTACTACTCCGCCCACATACAGTGCAATTCCACATGACAGAAAAGAAATATTATCATTTCTTTCAAATACAGTTACATCTATATCAGGGTTTAATCTCTTTAAATTCAATACCGCTGCTGTCCCGGCATGTGTACATCCTATTACGACTACTTTCATTTTAACACTCCTTGTAAATTACTTTTTTCTCTTTTGTACCTACACGTATTATACTATAAAAGTTTAAAAATGTAAAATATAAAATTAAAATCTTTTGTTTATTTATTTTTCATTTTGGAACGGAATGAATTTTTACTGTCAAATCCTTTACTTAAAATTTTTTCTTCATTGGACATTTCAGGTGATACTTCTTTTTCACTTTTAAGCATTGACAAAAATTCAGTAAGGCTTTGCCATATCCAATCTGCATCAATATATACTCCTATTTTATCCAGAGAAGGATTAATGAATACTCTTTTTCTTATTCCCTTTGAATTAGTTCTCCTATGTTTTACTACACTTTCGTCAATAAACTTCTGTACAAGTAATACAGGTACTTGATTCAGTTCACTCCACTCATTTATTTGAGGAGGCTCCTTACTATATCCGTGAATGTAGTCAAATCCCTCCATATCGAGAGAATCATTTTTTCTGCCTGTTTTCAGTAAATCTGAAAAAGTACTGTCGTAATGTACAAATTCGGATATTATCCTTATTTTTTTACTGTCATTAAAAGTAAAATAAATTTTATCAAAGTAAGAAAAATAAGCAGTATCCAGTTCTTTATAATTTTCCATATCAAAGTGAGTATAAACTTTATTTTTAGTAGCAAAAACGTGAACCATGTTATTTCCTATATAAATTACTGAATGAAGTGCGTCACTATCACCAATATGTTTATATACACTTTCAGGTATCAGAGTTTTTTCATCTACAACCACAGGTTCACGACGGTCAAAAATCAATTTTTCATCTATTCCGTACTTTCCTACTTTGTAGTCATAAAAATCTTTAAATTTACTGATAATTTTCATTTTTCTTTTTCCTTCCGATTTCTTTCAGTAATCTTTTCAAAGTTTCTGAATCGGCTTTTGGAGTATTTATTTCCCTCTTCCAATATTTACTTCCATTTATACTATGAAAAAGTCCATGTGTATGCATTAAAAAACGATGAGGTCTTATTCCTTTTTTTTCTATATTTTCCACATACAGTATCATTTTTTCAATTATTTCTTCTCTTGTAATATTTATAGTTTTTCCGTAATATTTACCGAATTTTTCCAAAATCATAGGATTGTCGTATATTTCCCGTCCCAGCATAACTGAATCTAAATATTTCAAATGCTCATCTATCTGCTCAACAGTTTTTATCCCTCCATTTATTTCAATATGTAAATAAGGCTTCTCTTTTTTCAATTTATACACCTCTTCATATCTTAAAGGGGGAATTTCTCTATTCTGTTTCGGATCAAGTCCTGCTAAAATCGCTATTCTGCCATGAACAATATATTTTTTTACTCCCGCTTTTTCTGTAATATTAATAAAATTAAGCATATCTTCATATTTATCAAATAATGTTCTTTCAAAGGAAGAGGGTAGTACATTTTTTCCGTCTATTCCGATTCTATGTTTTATAGAAACAGGCTTATCAGTAGCTTTCTTCATTTCTGAAACTATTTCAGCCACACCTTCAGGAAAAGCCATTAAATAAGCTCCCATCATATTTCCCGATACTTTGTCCGAAGGACATCCTACGTTAAGATTTATTTCGTCATAATTATATTTTTCAGCAATTTTTACGGCTTTATAAGCTTCTTCTTTATTAGTAGCTGCAAGCTGTAATACGATAGGATGTTCTACTTCATCAAAGTCCAGAATATAATCAAGATCACCGTTTATAATTGCCTGTGCGGTTATCATTTCTGTATATAGCAGAACATCTTTATTTATCATTCTTACAAAATTTCTAAAATGTCTGTCTGTTTTGTCAACCATAGGGGCAACACTAATTATATCTTTTATATCTTTTTTCATTTAACTTCCTGCTTATTATTTTTTATAGTATTTCATTGCTTCAGGTAAAAACTTTCTCAATGCCTCTATTCTATTCTGAGTAGAAGGATGTGTGGAAAGTATTTCGACATTCACACTTTTTTCCATTTCCATCAATCTTTCTTGTGCCTTAATTGCTTCTTGAGGATTATACCCCGCCATCGCCATAAATATCATTCCGTATTTGTCAGCTTCGTATTCCTGAGTTCTACTGAATTTAAGAAGACCTATAGACAACCCTTGTTCCATAAGGTCATTATCTATAATTGAAGTAGCTCCTCCTGTGAGAGCATCTGCAAGTGCTTTTCCAAGCATTACCACTGATGCTGCCGTTTTCCCACTCTGACTTTCAGCATGATGTCCGCCTATTACATGTCCTATTTCATGTCCCATTACAAATGCTATTGCTGCATCTGTTTTCAATATAGGCATTATCCCCGTATAAAAGACTATCTTTCCTCCAGGAAGCGCAAAAGCATTTATTTCGTTGCTTTTTATAAGATTAAATTCCCAATTCAAATTTTTTACTTTATTTCCCATACCGTTTTCATTCATGAATTTTTCTACAGCTACAGATACTCTGTTCCCTATTCCCGACAGTCTTTTCCCATCAACCGTATTATTTGCAAGCAGATTTTTTACTTGTAATTCTTTTATAAATTTAGTATATTCTCCTGAATACTGCGATACAATACTTTCATCACTTACCAATTTCAGTTGTGATCTTCCTGTTAACGGTGCAGTAGCACAACCTGTAAATAGTAAAGTTCCTGTTAAAATCATTATAACTTTTAAAATTCTTTTCATACTTTGTATATCCTCCCTTAAATTTGTTCAAAATTGTCTATTGTTATTCTTAATTTATATTTTACATTGTTTTTCTTCTTTTTTCAACATATATAATTCTATACTTTATTTAAAATAATATTCGTTGAAAAATTAGATTTTATATATTATAATAAACATGATGGAAAATATTAAATGTTACAGTTAAATTGACTAGATTTCGGTATAAAAGTTAATTAGATTGATAAAAATAATAAATTTATAATGAGGTTTATTTTTATCTCAATTTCTGTAATATTAATTGAAATTAAAAATAATTTGACACATAAAAAGGAGGAATATATGTTTGAAAACAGTTTAAAAACAGGACTTCTTATGACAGGACTTGTAGCTCTATTCATTGCCATAGGAGGATTGTTCGGACAGGAAGGGGCGTTAATGGGACTTATACTTGCCGGAGGAATGAGTTTTTTCAGTTACTGGTTCAGTGATAAAATGGTTTTAAGTGCTTATAAAGGACGTGAAGTTACTGAAAATAATGATCCGAGATTATACAGAATGGTACGTAACTTAGCACAAAATGCAGGACTTCCCATGCCAAAGGTGTATATAATACCCGAGCAACAACCGAATGCCTTTGCTACAGGAAGAAATCCTCAACATGCAGCAGTCGCATGTACTGAAGGGCTTCTCCAAATAATGAATGATCAGGAGTTGGCAGGAGTAATAGCTCATGAGCTCGGACATATAAAGCATAGAGATATATTGATAAGTACTATTGCCGCTACTTTTGCAGGAGCAATTTCAAATATAGCAAGATTTTTACCATACAGTGTAGGGAGAAGCCGTCGACGTAATGACAATGGAGGTACTGCCGCATTGGCAATGCTCCTTTCTATTTTAGCACCTATAGGAGCATTAATCATTCAAATGTCGATTTCACGTAAAAGAGAATTTATGGCTGACAGAGCAGGTGCCGAATTTTCAGGAAATCCTTTATATCTAAGAAATGCCCTTGAAAAACTTGAAACATACAGCAGAGGAATTCATATGCGCAATCAAAATCCGGCTTATTCTCATATGTTTATTGTGAATCCTCTGGCAGGACTGGGAGGACTTGCAAATCTTTTCCGAACTCACCCTTCAACTGAAGAAAGAATAAGAGAATTGGAAAAACTTGCAAAAAATAAAGGATATTAATCTCAAGAATATGAAAGGATAGAAAAATGAACTGGATTTGCAAACAATTTAACGAATTGACTTCAAACGAACTTTTTCTTATTTTTAAAGAAAGAGTTACAGTGTTTGTTGTAGAACAGAATTGTCCTTATCAGGAAATAGATGACAATGATTTAATTGCTACACACATATATAAAATAAATGATGGAAAGATTGTTGCATACTGTCGTATAATTCCCATGAAAGACGGAATTCACTTGGGAAGGGTTCTTGTAAGAGAGAGTTCAAGAAAATCAGGAATAGGACGTGAACTTGTTTCTGAAGCGTTAAAAATTATAAAGAAAAAATGGGGAAATAAACCTGTGTATGCTCAAGCTCAAGCATATCTTGAAAAATTTTATAGCTCTTTCGGATTTAAGGCTGTTTCTGATGTGTATCTTGAAGACAATATTCCTCATTTAGATATGATTTTATCATAATTGGGCTGCTGATAAATTTATGAGGGCTAATCTTGCCCTCATTTTTTTATAATATCATCTAAAAATTATTTTATTTTTTCTAATTGTCATTACACAAAAGAGAGATTTATTTTAATTGTAGTTCATTTCACCAACACTGAAAAGTTACGTTTCTTCTTCCTTTTTTATTTTTATATTCTCCTTTATAGTAAAAAGGCAGGATAAATATTCAAAATAATGCAAAAGAAAAAAAGATAATTCTTTATACTCTAATTTCCTAATAATAATTTTACTTTCTGTAAATAACAAATATAATAAAAATATTATCATAGTAGTTAACTGATATAAAATTATCTCTTTATAACTAATCTGTCATAAAATATTAAAAATTGTAAATAATTTAAAAATATAACAAACAAATATTTAAAATCCTCCTTTACCAAACATTTGTCCTCTTAATAAATAAAAAATATCAATTTTGTAAAAAAAATTCTTAAAAATAGAATATTTACTTTCTTAGCGGCTATGTCCATTGTTCTGACTTTGTTTGCTATTACTGAAGGGACGTGTGTTTTTTGTAAAAGGTTCTAAATAATAGTTTGTTCTTGCTATTTGATTTACATTTATATAGTTATCCATAAAATTAAGATATCTGCTTAATCTTTCTTTGGCAATTTTTATATCACCACTCGGATATTTCTTTTTGAACCTTTCCTCATCTATACATATATTGTTATTTTTACACATATTTCTAATATCTTTAGGTAATATCATACTTAAATTTTTAGTTGCAATAGGTCTTAAAAATTCTTCATCTTTATCGGCAAGTTTTGCAGCTTCATGATATCTTTCTTTTTCTCTCACTGCCACAGCTATATACATTCGTTCTTTATTAATTTCATTTATTTCCCGATATTGTACTTTTTTTAATTCCGCAGGAGATAACTTTATAAGATCAACTTCGTCCAATCATTTTTTCTTCCGTTATACTCGTGTTTTTAATGCCTTGATTTATAAATATTTTAGAAATAATAATCATTGCTTGTTCAGCACTAATTTCGATACCTTTTTCAGCTAATTTTTTAGAAACAAGCTCTCCTATACTTGATAAGGAAAGTTCAAAATTTGTGGCTGGAATCAGCAATATACCTAATTCAATTGCAAAATTTACATTTTTTGTATCTTTAAGGTATTTTGCTACATATTTATCTATTTCCTTTTCAGAAAATTTATAAGCTCTTTGCAATTCTTCATAAGAATTATCTTTAAAGGGCTTTCTTACTTCGTAAAGTATAGGTGTATAAAAATCAACTACTGTTTTACTTATAGTATTATCTGATAATTTTTTTGTCATAGACCTCTTCATCTCCTTTATATTATATTTTCATATTTTTTTATAATTTATAATA
This sequence comes from Leptotrichia sp. OH3620_COT-345, assembly GCF_003932895.1. Taxonomy (NCBI): domain Bacteria; kingdom Fusobacteriati; phylum Fusobacteriota; class Fusobacteriia; order Fusobacteriales; family Leptotrichiaceae; genus Leptotrichia; species Leptotrichia sp. OH3620_COT-345. Next base: position 106,738 of record NZ_RQYW01000001.1, read on the forward strand.
CAAATTTTCACTTAGATATTACAACAAAAAAATATTATTGTCAAATTTCAGAAAATTTCTTTCTATTCCTTTATTTATATAATCTGACGGTTATTTTTTTCAAAAAAATTATCAATAATAAGATAATATCAAATTATTTCAATAAAAATATACAAATAAATACTAAAAATGATTATTTAAGAAATTTAAACTTATAATTTTCAATATATAAAATATTTTAAGCTTGGAATAATTGTTTTTTATCATTTTTTTTAGAAGTTATAAAATATCAGTTTTATTTATCAAATTCTCTCAAATATTCTGAAAGTTTTTCCAATCCTTTTTTTAATGTTTCTGTATAGGTACAATATCCCAGACGTGCATAACCCGGCATATCAAAACGATTTCCCGGAACTAAAAGAACCCCTTTTTCTTTTAACAAATTGATACAAAATTTCTCTGTTTCCATCGGAATATCCAGTTTAATAAAGGAAGTAGATACATTTCTCGGAAAAATTACCGATACTCTCGGTTCTTTTTTTATCCATTCCTTTAAAATTTGCAGATTTTCAGATACTATTTTCTGATTACGTTTCAAAACGGCATTTTTATTTTTCAATACATATGTTGCCAGATAATCATCAAATACCCCTGCACAAATCATTGTATAATCACGATATTTACGAAAAAGGTCAGTTATTTCAAGATTTGCTGCAGTCCAACCTACTCTTATCCCCGGAACCGAATAAGTTTTTGATAGACTGTTAATTGAAATTCCTTTATTATATAAATCTACAATAGCAGGAATTTCAAGTCCATTTTCAAGAGGTTTATAAACTTCATCAGAAAGAATGTATATTTCATATTTTTCAGCTATTTTTACCAATTCTTCCAGAAATTCACGGTTCATTATAGCACCCGTAGGATTGTTTGCGTTGTTAATACATATCATCTTAGTATTCGAACGAATTAAGCTGTTTAATTCGTTTAAGTCAGGCAACCATTCATTTTCTTCTTTGATTCTCCATAAATCAACTTCTGCTCCTAAAGAACGCGGTATATCATATAGCTGTTGATAAGTAGGGTATAATGAAATTATATGGTCATCAGGTTCGACTAAAGCATATAAAGCCATAAAATTCGCCCCTGTAGCTCCATTAGTCTGTAAAATCTGTTCAGAAGAAACATTTTTATAAAGCATACTTACCTGTTTTTTAAATTCAGGCGATCCTTCAATCCATCCGTAATTCATTTTCTTTATTATTAGTTCTTGAAAAAATTCTTCTTTTGTCTTATTTCCTATTGCTATAATTTCTTCCAAAGTAAATGAAGCAATAGAGCTTCCCGCAATATCATAAACTGCTTCATTTTCCCACACATTCAGCCACTCTTCCACTCCAAAATTAGCTATTTTCATATATCACACTTCCTTTCTTACTTTTTCAAGTAGAAGTAGTATCATTTTATAAAAATTTAAAATTTTACATTCTTTCAACTACATCTATTCCTAATAGTCCTAATCCTTCTTTTATTATATAAGCTGTTTTTTCAGCAAGTAACAGTTTTGTATTAAACCTACTTTTATTTTCTTCTTTAGTTATTGAATCAGCAGCATAAAATGTATTAAATATTTTAGCCGTTTCAAAAAGATAATCTGCAATAATGTTAGGTTTGTAACTTTCATATGATTTTAAAACTGCATAAGGAAATTTTAATAAAGCTAAAGCTAACTCTCTTTCATTTTTATTAAATTCTTCAAATATCAAATTATCATTCTTAATATAATTTCCATAATTTTTCCTTAATTTTCTGAATATGGACATTATCCTTGCATATGTATATTGCAAATAAGGAGATGTATTTTCTTCAAAATTCAGAACTTTATCCCATGAAAATGAAATAGGTGTCATTCTATTTTGACTCAAATCAAAATATTTTATAGCTCCAATTCCGATTATTTCTGCTATTTCACTTTTTTCTTCTTCAGATAGTTCAGGATTTTTTATATTAATAATTTTCTTTGCCTTTTCTATAGCTTCATCTAATATATTAATGAGTCGTCCTTCATTTACGGATGAGAAAACATCATCTTCAAATCTCATAATCCCGAACCAGACATGGATTTTTTCGTAATCATACGGTTTTCCTATCATTTCAGATATTTTGAATACTTGCCTAAAATGCTCTTTCGGTCTTTCATCCATTACATAAATAGCACTGTCAATGTCAAGTATATCTTTCCTATATTTGAATGTGGCCAAATCCGTGGATGAATATAAATGACTGTTTCCATCTTTTTTCCGTACTATACAGGGACTTAATTTTTCTTTTTCATTAAAAAATACCGTAAGCACTCCTTCATCATTTACGGCTATCTTCTTTTTCCTAAGTATTTCCAATATTTCAGGAATCATTTTAATATAAAATGATTCTCCGTAATACGTATCAAATTCTATATTTAATTTTTTATAAATTTTCTCAAATTCTTTTAATGAATACTCGACAAAGCTTTTCCATAAGTCAACATTTTTTTTGTCACCTGATTGTAATTTTATCCATTCTTCTTTTGCGGATACTTCCAACTCAGGATTTAACTGTGCTTCTTCAGAAAACTTCAAATATATTCTTTCAAGTTCTCCTATGGGATTTTTTTCATATTCTTCCTTATCCACCCACTTATTATAACCGACTATAAGTTTCCCAAAACGACTTCCCCAATCCCCTAAATGATTATCTCCTGATACTTTAAAACCTACATATTTTAATATACGCTTTAAAGAATCCCCGATTATTGTACTTCGTAAATGTCCTATGTGCATTCTTTTTGCTATATTCGGAGAAGAATAATCTATAATTGTATTTTTTGATGTATCAATTGGAAAATTATATTTTTCAGAACCTATTTTTTTTATTTCATTAATAACTACAGAATTTTTTATAAATATATTTAAAAATCCTGGACCGGCAATTTCAAATTTATCTATAATATCATAATTTCTAAATTTTTTTATGATTTCTTCTGCAATTTTTTCCGGATTTTTACCTATTTTTTTTGAATTTACAAGAGCAAAATTTGTCTGAAAATCGGCAATTTCCTTTTTAGAAGTATATCGAACTTCTACACTGATATTTTTGAACGCTTTTCCAAATATTTGTTCAATGTTTTCTTTCAGTTCTTCTTGAACTTTAATAATTACCGGTTTCATTTTTCCTCCATTTCCGTCAAATATAAATTTATAATTTAAACACCTATTTTCACATTTTTCCTTAAATCCGTAGGTGTTATATTTTTTAACTTAAAAAAATTATTATTAAATGTTTTAACGGTATTATATCCTAATTCAAAAGAAATATCAATTATGCTTTTATCAGTTGTTAGAAGTAGTTCACAAGCCTTATCTATTCTTAAAGTATTTAAAAATTCAATAAATCTTTTTCCTGAATATGACATTAAAATTTTATTTAATTTAGTATCGGTAATATTGAATTTATCTGTCAAATCACTAATAGTCAGTTCCTTTGTATAATTTTTATAAATATAATTTACTATACTGTAAACAAGTTCCTGTTCTTTTTCATTAAATATTTGATATATATTTTTATAATGTTCTCTATAGGCATTCGGATTCATTTTTAAGTATTTATTACATAGCTTTGATATGTGAGCACCATCTACAAAACCTACTAAATATGCTATTTCTTCAATATTCAAATCAGTATACACAATCAAATCCAGTGCTTTTGAAATTCTCATATGCCTTAACAATTCATTAAAAGTAAATCCTGTTACTCCTTCCAAATATCTTGTAATAGACGACTCACTCATAAAAAACATTACTGACAGTTTGTTTAATGTAAGCTTTTCATTTAGGTGTGCATAAATATATTTAATTATATTATTTGTTGTCACTTCTTTTTTTTTTAGCTCTTCCTTATTTTCAGAAACTGCTTTTTTGGCTATCATTATTATTAGTTCAGTTAGTTTATTCGTCACATAAACCGTACTTAAATCGAAGTCATTTTCTTCTTTCGATTTATCCCTTTCAGGAAATGTATCAAAATCCGAAAATGACTCCATTCCTATTTCATCTTTTATCTGAAAAAATATGTTTTTTACTGTTTCAGATTCAGTTTCATTAAAATAAACAATCGGAACTTTTTTTATCAGTGAAAAAATATGAGTCCTATTTTTCTTATATTTATTCAATACATTTAATATTAAATTACTAAAAACAGAATTATATGATACCTTCATTATTCTCAGTATTTTCTTTATTTCAGTTATTTCCATTATTTCCCACGGAAAAACTGCCAACAGTGTATTAGGAACAATATCATATTCCCTGTCATATATTTTCACTTTTCCAATACCATCACTGAAAAACAGTAATTTTGATGCACTGTGTATCGTCGGTTTGACAGGAGTTTCAATATATTCAATATTAAAAGAATATAATTTATAATGTTTATAATTCTTCTGATACTGTAAATCCAATTCGTTAATCATGAAACTTCCTCACCTAATAATTTATTTTATTCTTTCTGTTTATTTTATACCTATCTGATAATCATCATTGCAATAGTTAATATTACTATATCCATAACAAATATTATTGCTATAAGTTTTCCTACAAATTTTATCCAAGTTCCGTACTGCATCTTACCTATTGCAAGTCCTCCCATAACGACTCCCGATGTAGGTGTGATTAAGTTAATAATTCCTGAAGCCGCGCTGAATATTAATACCATAACTTCAGCACTGTAACCTAAAGCTGATGTCAAAGGTCCTAATACAGGGAATGCTACTGAAGCCAGTCCCGATGTTGACGGTATCAGGAATGACAGCACTAAAAAGAGCAGATACGACATAGGAGCAAATATGAAAGCCGGTAATCCTTTTAAGGCTGCTGAAGCCGTATTAAGTATAAATGCATCAAATTTTGTTGCTGCCATTAACACTGAAGCCCCTCTTGCTACTGCAATTATAAGCACTACACTCAGTATATCTTTTACTCCTTCCATAAAGGAGTCTATTATTTCCGTTTCTTTAAATCCATTAACTATCCCTATTATAACTGCGGATAGTAAAAACCACATAGACAACTCCGCAAAATACCATTCTCCCAAAGAAGTTCCTGTCAGGAAACTTGTCCATCCTTTAAATACGGTTATTCCAAAACTTTCCCATGGAATTAATGAAATAACCATTATAAGAAATGTCAAAGAAAACAATATTAATGTAACTCTTGTTTTTCCCGTAAATTCTATATTATCAAAATTTGCATGTCCGAAACTTTCCTGCATATCTTTCTGTTCCTGTAATGATAAAATTGTTGACCCTTTTTCAGCTTTCACTTTTTTTGCATAACTTAAAACATAGAAAATGGCGGCACCCAAAGCTGATAACCATAATACTGCTCCAAGCATTATTACTATACCGCTGTTATATTGTATTCCTTTTTCTTTCAGAGCATCAAGAGCAACTCCTATTGCAAAAGGATTGACAGTTGAACCTAAAACTCCCACTCCTGCACCGAGCATTATTGTTGCAACTCCCACAGTACTATCAAATCCCGCTGCAACCATTGTGGAACAAATTAATACATAAAATGCCACAGTTTCTTCTGCCATTCCATATGTAGTTCCTCCAATTGAGAATAAAATCATCAGTATGACAATCAGAACAAGTTCATTTCCTTTAAGTTTTTTTACAAGTGCACCTATTCCTGCATCTAATGCTCCTGTTTTTGTGACCACTCCTAAAAATCCTCCGAGTAGCAATATGAATATACATACGTCTATCGCTTCTTTAAATCCGTTAAATGGTGCCATTACTACTGTCGATAATGATGCATTTTCAACCTGAGGAAAAAACCAAGTTAAAATTGCCAATCCGAATATTATTAGAAATAAAATTGAGAATGCGGACAATTGTATACCTTTTTTCTTAGCCATATTATTCTCCCACTTTCATTTAAAATTTAATAACCGTCCCCGTATTTCCTACTAACGCTGAACCGGCATTCTGCAATGAAGTAATGATAGCCTGTCCTTCTCTATTGTTTTCCACATATTCCATGCAAGCTTCTATTTTAGGCAACATGCTTCCTTTAGCAAAATGACCTTCATCAATATACTTTTTAATTTCTTCGATATTTAAAACATCTAATTCTTTCTGATCAGGTTTATTATAGTTAATGTAAACTTTATCAACGGCAGTCAGTATAACAAGCATATCAGCTTTTAAATCTGCGGCAAGTTTGGAACTTGACTTATCCTTATCTATAACTGCATCTACACCTCTATAATGTCCATTTTCCTCTACTACAGGTATTCCTCCTCCTCCTACAGTAATTACAACAGTTCCTTTATCTACAAGTGCTTCCACTTCTTCAATTTCAACTATTCTTTTAGGTGACGGTGAAGGGACAACTCTTCTATATCCTCTTCCTGCATCTTCTACAAATGTAAATCCTTTTTCTGAAGCTATTTTATCAGCTTCTTCCTTACTGTAAAACATTCCTATAGGTTTTGTAGGATTTGTAAATGCAGGATCTTTTTCATCTACAACTACCTGTGTCACAAGAGATACTACACCTTTTTTTATATTCTGGGCATTAAGTTCTTCTCTTATTGCCTGCTGAAGATGATATCCTATATATCCCTGACTCATTGCTCCGCACTCTGCAAAAGGCATATATGGAGTTTTTACTTCTCCGTTTGCAGCATAATCCATTGCCAAATTTATCATTCCCACTTGAGGACCGTTTCCATGACCTATTACAACTTCAAATCCCTCTTTAATCATGTCAACTATTGATTTAGCCGTATTCTTTACAAGTTTCAGCTGTTCTTCAGGACTATTTCCTAAAGCATTCCCTCCAAGTGCAACTACTATTCTTTTCACCATTATTTCAACGTAGCATACATTACCGCTTTAATTGTATGCATCCTATTTTCAGCTTGGTCGAAAACTTTTGACTGAGGGCTTTCAAAAACTTCGTCTGTAACTTCCATTTCAGGTAAACCGAATTTATCATTTATTTCTTTTCCTATAGTTGTTTTTAAATCATGGAACGAAGGCAAGCAGTGGAGGAAAATAGCAGTATCCTTTGCATAGCTCATCGCTTCTTTATTTACCTGGAATTTTTTCAATTCCTTAATTCTCTGTTCCCATACCTCTTCAGGCTCTCCCATTGATACCCATATATCCGTATAAATAACATCGGCATTTGTACATGCTTCCTTTACATCTTCGGTAAATCTTATTATACTTCCGCTTGCCTTAGCAAGTTCTTCAGCTTTTTCAATTAATTCCTGAGCAGGTTTCAAATCTTTAGGACCACATGCAGTAAAATTCAATCCCATTTTTGCACATGCTATTAAAAGAGAGTTACCCATATTGTTTCTTGTATCTCCCATATATACAAAGTTGATTCCTTTTAAATATCCGAAATTTTCTTCGATTGTCAGTAAATCTGCAAGCATCTGAGTAGGATGAAACTCATTTGTAAGTCCATTCCATACAGGTACTCCTGCATTTGCTGCAAGTTCTTCAACTATAGTTTGGTCAAATCCTCTGTATTCAATTCCGTCATACATTCTTCCCAAAACACGTGCTGTATCTTCAATACTTTCTTTTTTTCCCATCTGAGAACTTCCCGGATCAAGATAAGTAACTCCCATTCCTAAGTCCATTCCTGCAACTTCAAAAGCACATCTTGTACGTGTAGATGTCTTTTCAAACAAAAGGACTATATTTTTTCCTTCTAAATATCTGTGAGGTGTCCCTGTCAACTTTAATTCTTTAAAGTTTTTTGACAAATCAAGCAGATATCTGATGTCGCAACTTGTAAAATCCAATAATTTCAAATAATTTCTTCCGCTTAAATTTTTTGGCATTGAAACCATCCTTTCTATATTTTAAAGTATTTTCAGCTGGCAAAATCTGTTAAACTGTTGATTAACCAGTAGCTGTCTTAATATATTATAACACATAATTCCTATTTTGGTACTAATTTTTAATCTTCTCTTACTAAAGGCATACTCATACATCTTGGTCCTCCACGTCCTCTTGACAGTTCCGCACTCGGCATTTCAAGAACTTTCAAGCCTGCCTGTCTAAGAAGTTCGTTCGTTACGTCATTTCTTTCATAAACAACTATAACTCCCGGAGCTATACATAATGTATTTGAACCGTCATTCCACTGTTCTCTTTCAGCTGCAATTCTGTCTTCTCCGCCGCATTTTATCAACTTAACATCAGGAACTTCCAGATATTTTTCGAGTATTGACTTCAAAGTTCCTGTCAGAAGTTTTACCTCTATATTATCTCCGTTCTTTTTTATCTCATGGACTTCTAAAGGTCCCATAATATTTGGATGTATAGTAAACTTATCATAATCTATTTGTGTAAACACAGTGTCTAAATGCATAAACGCTCTTGTTTCAGGTATTTTGAATGCAAGTACGGTATTTATTGAAGAATCATTTGCCGCAAAAATGTTTTTTGCTATCTGATCTATTGCTGCAGCTTGAGTACGTTGAGAAATTCCAATTGCAAGTACCTTATCATTTAAATTAAGAATATCTCCACCTTCAATATGAAACTGATTATCCCTTTCATAAAAATAAGGAACTTTTCCCTTGTATTCAGGATGATGTTTGAAAATGTAATCTGCATAAATAGTTTCCCTGTTTCTTGTTATGGAATACATTCTATTTAGACTTACACCGTTTCCGATTGAAGCGAAAGGATCACGTGTGAAATAAAGATTTGGCATAGGATCCAAAATCAGTTCACTATCATCATTTAATCTTGAAATTAGCGAATCAGAAGTCAAATTAAGCTCTCCGTATTTTACTCCTTCCATAGTTTTCAATATTAATTCCTTATTATCACTATATGAATCGAAAAGTTTCATTAAAGCTTCCCTATATTCAGGTACAAGTACCCCTCCTTCAGTAATAAACTGCTCGAGAAATTGTTTCTTTAAATCAGGACATTGTCCTATTGTTTCTGCCGCTAAATCTTCAAGATAAACGACTTCAACTCCGTTTTCTTTAAGAATTTTTGCAAAAGTATCGTGTTCAGCTTGTGCAACTTTTAGGAAAGGTATATCATCAAATAAAAGTCTTTCCAATGTGTCCGGAGTCAAATTCAACAATTCTTTTCCGGGTCTGTGTAATAAAACTTTTTTTAACGGTTTTATTTCACTTTTTACATTAATTGCCATTTTGTCTACCTCCTGTAAAAATTTTAAATTTTAAATTTAACAAAAGATAATATAATTTATTATCTTTGTAATTTACACTATAATTATATTTCAAAAATAAAAATTATAGGGAAATTTTTCTTTTATTTTTTTGTATAATTAATATTTTTATTTTTTATGAATACTTATTATTATTTTAATATTATACTTATCTACTACAATTTTTAATTTTCAAAATATTAATTATACTTGAATTTACTCTTATCATACAATTTTTTCCTAATCAGTATAATCAGCATTTTTCAGAAATTTTTGAATGTGTAAAAAATAATTTTATGTCAAAAAAATTTAAAATCCGTTTCTTAATGAAAAATAATTTTTAATTTTTCATTTTGAAACGGATTAAATGTTCAAAATATTAATATATTATAGTTTCTTAACTTATAGTTTTTGTTTTAAAAATTCTTTTCCCTTATCTGTTATTTTAAAAATTCTGTTATCTATATATATCAATTTTAATTCTTTAGCTTTTTCAAGAATTTTGTTATAAAACTTTTTTTCCCATCTTAAATGATACTCCATTGTGTCAAGTCCGCATTCATCTTTTTCTTCAGGTGTACCACTATGATTAAATATATGAATTAATAACATTTTTACTGAAAATTCTATTTTTTGATTTTTCTTCCGATAAAATGTAAAAATCAATCCTTTTTTAGGAGAAACTGTCAGTACAATAATGAAAATCACTCCTATTACTACCGAAATCATCCCTGCTATTGAAACATCCCATTTTACAGCGAGAAAATATCCAATTACACTTGATACTGAGCCTAAAATTATGCTTAAAAACAGCATTATCTTAAGATTACTTGTAATTAAATAAGCAGTTATCGGCGGTCCTATCATAAAAGCTACTACCAGTATGGATCCTACAGCTTCAAAAGATGCTACTGAAGTTACTGATACCAGTGACATAAGCATGTAGTGAATTAATACAGGTTTCATCCCTAGAGTTGCTGCAAGTGCCTTATCAAAAGTAGATATTTTTAACTCTTTGAAAAAAATTATTACAAATAAGAAATTTACTACAAATACGGTAAAAGTTATAATTAAACCTTTAGCTATCGTAAAACCAAAAATTTCTACCGTATTAAATGGAGCAAAGGCAAGCTCTCCTAATAATACGGAATCTACATCGAGATGAATATTTGAAGCATATTTTGATATAAGTATCACAGCTATACTGAACAAAAGAGGAAATACTACTCCGATTGCGGAATCTTCTTTTACAAGTCTTGTAGAATGCAAAAGTTCCACTAAATATACTGTTAAAACCCCTACTATCCCTGCACCTAATATCAAGAAAGGTGAGCTTAAATCATGAACTATGAAAAATGCAATTACAATACCGAGTAAAATTGTATGAGTTATTGCATCAGAAACCATTGCCATATTTTTCAAAACCAGAAATGCACCTAAAATAGAACACGAAGAAGCTACCATTATTGCAATTAGCTGTATTACCAATCCTGCACTCATAATTCCAGCCCCCTTTGCACATTGGTCTGTTTTATTTTCTTATTTTTAAGCTGTTCTTTAAATATTTTTTTTCTTCTCTTATTCATAACAATCCGGAATATAATTCCTCTTTTGGGAGAAAAAAGAATGCTTAATATTACTATTATACTTATAACTACTACTATAACGGGACCTGTTGGAAGATCAGACTGAGTCATACTTATAAGAGTTCCTGTCAATCCTGCCAATCCCCCAAATATCCCTGATAGAATAATCATTATTGATAATTTATCCGTCCATTGTCTTGCCGCCACTCCCGGAGAAATAATCATAGCACTTATCAGTATTACTCCTGCTGCCTGAATTCCTATTATTACCGTAACTACAAGTAAGACAGAAATAAAAATTTCAATTTTTCTACTTGGAAACCCTAACGTTTTTGCAAAATCAGGATCAAAAACCACTATTTTAAATTCTTTCCATAATAGAATAATTATAATTAAGAGTATCACTCCTGTATACAACATCAATTTTACATCACGTTCGACAAATGTAGAAGCCTGTCCAAAAATAAACTTGTTTAATCCTGATTTATTAGCTCCCGGTAACTTGTTCAAATATGAAAGAAAAACAAGACCCAAACCGAAAAATACAGATAAAATAAAGGCTAATGCACTATCAAATTTTATTTTAGTATTATTCTGAATAATCTGTATAAGCCCGATACAGATCATACCTACTACTAAAGCTCCTAAAAGAAGAATTTCAGTATTCTTTACTTGAGTGATAATAAAGGCAATACAGACTCCGGGCAATGAAGCATGAGAAACTGCATCTCCTAACAGACTTTGTTTTCTCAAAACTGCAAAACAACCTAATATACCTGAAACAGAGCCTAAAAGCATACAGCCCATAGCAACCGTTCTGAATGTATGTTCACTTATAAGGAGATGTATTATATTCACATTTAAACCTCCTTTTCGGATAAAAACTTACTTTTATAAGTTTTCTCTATATTTTCAGAAGTAAAGACTTCATCTACATGACCTGAAGCTATAACGGAAACATTTATGAAAGTTACATAATCAAAGTAGTTTTTTACTGTCTGTAAATCATGATGTACTACTATTACAGTTTTTCCGTCATCTCTTAATTTTTTAAGTATACTCACTATTGACTTCTCAGTTTTACTGTCAACTCCTTGAAAAGGTTCATCCATAAAATATATATCCGCATCCTGAACTAACGCCCTTGCCAAAAATACTCTTTGCTGCTGGCCTCCTGATAATTGGCTTATCTGCCTGTTTTTATACTCCTCCATTTCAACTTTCAAAATCGCCTCTTCTGTTTTTTTTCTATCTATTTTACCTACTCTTTTCAGCCATCCAACTTTACCGTATCTTCCCATTTCCACCACATCAAAAACTGTTGTAGGAAAATCCCAATCGACACTTCCTCTTTGAGGTACATAAGCAATTCTATTCCTTACTTTATTATATTTTTCTCCATAAAAGAATATTTCACCTGTTGCAGGTTTTATTAAATCAAGCATTGCTTTTATTAAAGTAGATTTTCCCGCTCCGTTAGGTCCGACTATTGCCATTAGCACACCTTTTCTAACTTCCAGTTCAATATCCCATAAAACCGGTTTTTCTTCATATGCTACTGTCAAATCTTCCACTTTAATAACTGCTTCTTTTAAATTATTTTCAGACATTTTTCCTCCTGTTCCAAACTTATGTAAAAATTGAGATTTCACGTCATATAAATTTACAACAAAACATTTAAAATTATTTAACTGCTTTGTAAAAACATTGATTTTCTTATTTTAAATTTTTTTTATTATATCTCATCAATTTTTTGAATTTAAATTAAAATTTTATTTCAAGGCATTTGCTATTGTATCTGCGTTTGCTTTTACAGTTTTGATATATGTCTCAGTTCCATGAGCTTCATCTCCTAATGAATCTGAATACAACTCTCCTCCTATTTTTACTTCTTTTCCTTTAGATTTTACAGCTTCCTGTAAAGCTTCTATACTTTTCTTAGGTACTGAAGATTCAATAAATATTGCTTTTATATTATTTTCAACTATAAAATTTGCTAAATCAGTAATATTTTTGCTTCCTGTTTCAGAATCTGTAGAAACACCCTGTATAGCTCTAACTTCCAATCCGAACTGTCTTGCAAAATATCCGAATGCATCATGGGCAGTTACAAGAACCCTACTTTTTTCAGGAATTTCATTTATTTTTTCTTTTACATAATTTGCCAATTCAACTAATTCCCCTTTATATTTCTCAAGATTTTCTTTATAATATGTACTATTTGACGGATCATTTTTACTTAATTCAGCTTCAACAGCTTCAGCTTGTTTTGCCCATAATTCCGTATCAAACCATACATGAGGGTCAGCAGTATTTTCATCTTCAAGCATAATTTTATTTTTATCTAAAGCATCTCCAACATTTAAAACTTTTTTATTCTGGGATGACAATTTTTCAAATATTTCAATCATTTTACCTTCCAAATGTAACCCCCCATATACTACAATATCAGCATTTGAAAGCTTATCTATATCTCCTGCACTTGCAGCATATAAATGAGGATCTACTCCTTCTCCCATTAGCCCTGTGACTTCGACTTTATCTCCTCCTATAGTTTTTATAAGATCTACAAGCATTGTTGTTGTTGTTGTAACCTTTATTTTTTTATCCGTTGTAGCAGCACTCATATTTTCTTTAGCTTCTTCTTTTTTTCCGCATGAAAATACTGCAAGTACTGTTATTATTGATATAATTAAAAATTTGAAAATATTTTTTATATTTTTATTCATTCTACATATCCTCCGTATCTTTATTTTTTCTATAAACCTCTATCATGCCTGCCGCATTATAAGCCACCACTTTTATACTTTTTTCCTTACTGTTCAAGTATATCGGTCCTTTAAAAGGATCTTTTCTCTGAACTGTATAAGTTTCTTTAATTCCTATATTCAATTCTTTAAGATAATCATATAGCTCAATATTGTCTTCTACACTTAATATAATTACTTCATCATCTTCTTCCGCTTCTGAAAGCTTAATTATATTTTCTTCATCAAATTTTTTAATACCATAGAAAATAGGACTCCCATGTGGACATTCTTTTGGATAAAAGAGAAATTTTTCAAGTTTTTTAAGAAGTCTTTCACTTGTTACATGTTCCAGAATTTCTGCTTCAGTATGTACTTCATCCTTACTATATCCCAGTTTTTCAAATAGAAAAACTTCCCATACTCTATGCTTTCTTATAATATTCAAAGCAAATTTGTTACCTTTCTCTGTCAACTTTATATTTTTCCCTGATACTGTCAAATATGCATCATTTGCCAGTTTTTTTATCATTTCGCTTACTGAAGCCGGAGAAATATTCAGGTATTCTGCAAGATTTTTGTTTGAATATTGTTTTTTCTTTTTCAGTGTATATATTCCTTTTAAATAGTCCTCTATACTTCTACTCATTTCATCTCCTTTCTTAGTTTTTCCTAACCATAAAATTAGGCTAGCCTAATTTATATTATATAGAATATCACTATATTTTTTTATTGTCAAGAGAAAAATGGAATTTTTAATATTTTTTTCATGAGGACTTGTTATTCCTTCATATTACTATTATCAACTATAATTTTTTTAATTCTTAAAAATATCCATTACAGTTTAGAAATCTAAAAACTTATTTTTACTTAAAAAGATTTTTTCCTGATTGACATAATGTATTTTTTGGAAAATTTTAAAAATCCGATACATAAAACTAAAAGTAAAGTCAAAATCTAACATTCAAATTATAAAGGAAAATATAAAAACAGGCATTTAAAAAAATTACTGTTTAAGCAAAGTAAATTTGTGTTTCTTTATGAAGTAAAGTATTTTTGAGGCAAAATAATTTGAGTTGAAAAGTTTTTAAGTACAACATTTTTTTGCAAAAATGCTTGTAGAAATTTACTTAGTTTAAAAAAAAATTATGAGGAATAACAATCCCTCATAAAAAAACAATTATGTAATTATTTTTTATCAATTCTATTTTATAAAAAAAATTGATTTTTTCTTAGTTTTTATTCAAAAACTTCAGTAGCATTTGTTACTTCTTTTCCTAAAGCGACATTTAATGCTACGATAGCAACTTCAAGTTGACTTTCATCAGGTTCACTTGTAGTAATTTTCTGAAGCCACATTCCGGGTATTGCAACTATTTTTGCAATCCCGTTATCTAAATGATAGCTTGTCCATCTTTGAAGTTCATATGAAATTCCTGCAACTACAGGAACAAAAAGAACTCTCGTCATCAACTTATAAATAAGAAAAACCAACATTCCACTATTTTCTCTTGTTATTCCGAATATGAGATCCACTACTGAAAATACGAGTATACTTATAAACATTACAAGTAACAAAAAACTTGTTCCGCATCTCGGGTGAAATCTCGTACATGCCTTTGCATTTTTAGGTGTAAGTTCCTTACCTTCTTCATAATTTATTATACTTTTATGTTCTGCTCCGTGATATTCAAATACTCTTTTTATATCTTTAAAAAAAGAAATCCCCCATATATATCCTAAAAACAGGATAAGTTTAACGGCAGCTTCAGTAAGATTTGCCAATATTGTCTTTTCTTTGAACAATAATCCCCCTATATACGAAGGCAAAACCATAAATATAGCGATTCCAAGCAATATTGAAGTTGCTACAGTAAAAGTTACCTGTTTATCTGTCATCTGCTCTTCTTCCAATCCTGCCTGATTTGATGCAAATATAAGTTCCTTAGTTCCCACAACCATTGCATCAAACAATGCAAAAACTCCTCTTATAAAAGGAATTTTAAACCATTTCCCGTTTTTCTCGGTTAATTCAATTTTTTTGTAAACTATACTTCCGTCGTGTTTTCTTACTGCTGTTGCTATAGCTTTAGGACCTCTCATCATTACTCCTTCAACTACCGCTTGACCTCCGACTGTTATTTTTTCTTCCATTTTATCTTCCCTTCTGTTTTAATATTGATTAATATCTATCAAGCATCACTTTATTTTTTATTCTTGTAAGTGCTTTATTTATATGTTCAGCTTTTAATTTGCTTATTCCTTTTATTTGAGTCATTTCTTCGACAGTAGCTATTAAAATAGCCTGTATTTCTTCAAATTCTCCTACTAAAAGTTCTATATCTTTTTTTGTTACTTTATTTATTGTCCCAAGAATTCTGTATCCTCTTGATGTTATTATTTCATCAAAACTTATATTTTTTAAGTTGAAACCAAGTATATTTGCTATGTTTTCATCTTCAAGTAATTCTTCTTTATTTAACATTCTGATATTTTCCACTACTTTTTCGACTTTTTCATCATTTTTTTTGTAATCTTTTATTAAATCATTGAATTCCTCATTTTGATTAAGCATTATTTCCTGATATTGTATTTTAACAAGTCTACCTTCTGTCCCAAGTTCTGATATGTATTCCACAAGTTCATCGGACATTCTGAAAAGCAATCCATACATTCTTATCACTTCCACAATATCATATAAAGTCACCATATTGTCAAATTCAGATACCGTGAGATTTATAAGATTTCTACTTATTGCTACTGCATATTTTTCCAATGCCATTATAGCTTGAGAAGACTTTACAAGTAAATCACCTATATCGTGTAATGTATATCTAAAATCTCCTTTATATATAGTAATTTTATTTCTTCTTTCTGAGACTGTAATGACCAGATTTCCTGTTTGTTTAGCTACTCTTTCGGCGGATTGGTGTCTTGTGCCGCTTTCATCGGTCTTTATATTTGAGTTAGGTTGAAGTTGAATATTTGCTCCATATATTGTCTTTATATCTTCAGATAATATAATTCCACCGTCCATTTTTGACAATTCATATAATTTCTGGGGAGTGTAAGATGTATTCAGTTTAAATCCTCCTCTCATTATTCCTGCAAGATCAGCGGAGTCTCCCAGTACTACTATTGCACCTAAAGAAGCCTCCTGTATTCTGTCTATTGCAAGCCTTAACGGTGTTCCCGGTGCAAGTATTGAAAATACATATTCAAGTATTTTCTTTTTTGTTTCCTTTTTTTTCATATTTATTTCACCCTTTCAACCAACTCATTAATATTACTGATATAATTCAGTTTAATTTTTGTTTTTTCTTTTTCCATATCCGCTTTATTACTTTTAGGAAGATAAACTCCCGTAAAACCTAATTTTTCAAGTTCATTTATTCTATTTTTTATAAATGATACTTTTCTTACTTCACCTCTTAGTCCTAATTCACCTATAGCAGCTATTTTCTGACTTACAGGTATTTTATTTATTGAAGACAGGAGAGAAAATACTACTGCCAAATCGGAACTTCTGTCTTTGAGTTCTATTCCTCCCGGAATATTAATGTAAATATCTCTGGAATTGACATCAATATTTAAAGCACTTGACAATACCGCACTCAAAATTTCTACTCTATTTTTATCATAACCTTCCACCGTTCTCTTGGGCATTCCGAAGTTCGGTATACTCAAAAGTGACTGTATTTCAAAAAGAAATACTCTGCTTCCCTCAAATATGGGTGCAATTATACTTCCTATATTTTTTTCTTCTCTATCACTTATAAAAAATTCCGAAGGATTTTTTACTTCACTTATTCCATTTTCTTTCATATCAAAAATTGATATTTCATTTGTCGAACCGTATCTATTTTTTATAGAACGTATTATTCTATAATAACTGCTTTCTTCCCCTTCAATCTGAAGTACAGCATCCACCATATGTTCAAGAAGTTTTGGACCTGCAAGCTTCCCATCTTTTGTTATATGACCTACTATATAAAAAGATATTTCATTTTTTTTAGCAATTTCTATTAGCTTTAATGTCGTTTCTCTAATTTGTGTAACGCTTCCCGGAATTGAATTTACATTTTCAGAATAAAGTGTCTGTATGGAATCTATTACTACTACTTTCGGTTTATTTTTCAGTATTTCATTTTCTATTTTTTCAATATTTGTATTATTCAAAATATATAAATTTCCACTGTTTACATTTATTCTTTCAGCTCTCTGTTTTATCTGTCTTGGCGATTCTTCACCTGAAACATAAAATACATTCCCTATTTTTGAATATTCTTCTGATAACTGTAGCAAAAATGTAGACTTCCCTATTCCCGGACTTCCGGTTATAAGAACTACTTCGCCTTTTATAAGTCCTCCTCCCAGTACCCTGTCAAATTCTTCATACCGAGTTAGCATTCTAAATTCTTTTTCTATTTCTATTTCAGAAATTTTACTTATGGACACTTCAGCTGACTGAATATTTTTAAATGTCTTTTTTATATCTATTTCTTCTTCAAATGTCCCCCATGAATCACAATTTGGACATTTTCCAAGCCATTTTTGAGATGTGTAGCCACATTCTGAACATATATATTTAGTTTTTGTATTTGTTCTGGATATTGCCATGATTCAGATTTTCCCCCTTAATTTCTTTTTTGCTCCTAATTTATAATATATTATATTTTATAATCTTTTAAATTTTCATTAGATAGAACTTGTAACTCCATTTGTTTTACTTTTTCAATAAGTTTTTTTTCCACATTTTCAGGAACAAAAGTTTTTAAATCTCCATGATTTTGTGCAATTTCTTTTACAAGACTGGAACTTAAATATAAATATCTTCTCGGAGCACTTAAAAATATTGTTTCAAATTCACTTTTAGCAAGAGTTTTATTTGTTAAGGTAAACTGCAGTTCATATTCATAGTCTGAAAGTGCTCTCAATCCTCTTACAAGTATATTAACTTTCTCTTCATATATAAAATCTACGAGCAAGCCGTTAAATATTTTTATTTCCGCATCAATTTTTTCTTTTTTAAGAACTTCTTTTATCATTTCAACTTTTTCATCATCTGAAAACCATGCTTTTGTTTTAGAGGAATTTTTAAAAATTCCTATTATCAATCTGTCAAATAAATTCGATGAACGTTTTATTATATCCACATGTCCATTTGTTATAGGATCAAAGCTTCCGGGATATAGAGCCGTTTTAGTCATATTTTATTATAATCTCCTGTTTTTATTATCTGTTATGTGATTTTTCCATTTTTTTCAATAAATTCCAATGCTTCCTTTGCTGCTTTCTTTTCAGCTTCTTTTTTGCTTTTCCCTTTTCCTATTCCTATTATTCTGCTGTTAAGTTTCACAGAAACTTCAAATAATTTATTATGGTCAGGTCCCTTTGTATTTACAAGTTCGTATTCGGGCATTTTTTTATATTTCCCTTGAAATATTTCTTGCAATACTGTTTTATAATCCTTTGTTTCTTCTATTTTTTCCAAATTATTAATTTTATCCTGTAAAAATCCGAGAGCAATTTTTTTTGCAGTATAGTAGTCCGAATCGCGGAAAATAGCACCGACTAAAGCTTCAAAAGCATCTCCTAAAATAGATTTTCTGCTTCTTCCGCCTGAAGCGGCTTCTCCGTTACTCAAATATAAATAATCTCCCAAACCTATTTCTCCTGCAATAGCTGAAAATACAGGTTCACTTATTATCTGACTTTTAAGTTTTGCCAATTCTCCTTCTTTTTTACCTATTCCCGACTCATAAACATATTCAGTTGTTATTAAATTCAGAACCGCATCGCCTAAAAATTCCAATTTTTCATTATCAAAGTTTCTATATTTTTCATTTTCATTGGAAAAGGAACGATGAGTCAAAGCTTCTTCTAAATACTTTTCATTTTTAAATTTATAATTTATTTTTTCCATTAATTCTTCAATATTTTTAACCATTATGATAAAACTCCTTTATAAACTCATATTTCAGAAAATCCGGAACAATCTGAATACCCCGGATTTTCATTATTATATTTAATTTTTATCCTTTGTATTTTCTGAAAGCCAGAACTGCATTATGTCCGCCAAACCCTAAAGAATTTGAAAGTCCTGCTTCTATTTCCCTTTTTTCCGATTTATTCGGAACATAATATAAATCACAAAGCGAATCAGGATTATCATAATTTATTGTAGGAGGTAAAACACCTTCACTTATTGCCAATGCCAAAAATGCAGCTTCCACTCCCCCGGCACCCCCGAGCAAATGTCCCGTAGCACCTTTTGTAGAACTTACCGCTAATTTATAAGCATGATCTCCAAAAACAGATTTTATTGCTTGAGTTTCATTTTTATCATTTGCGGGTGTGGAAGTCCCATGAGCATTTATATATCCTACTTCTTCAAGTTTTATATTTCCTTGCTCCAAAGCCATTTTTATAGCTCTTGCAGCCCCTTCTCCACCATCTGACGGTGCAGTCATATGAAAAGCATCTCCTGTTTCTCCATACCCTACTATTTCAGCATATATTTTAGCTCCTCTTTTCTTTGCATGTTCCAATTCTTCCAATATAAGTATTCCCGCACCTTCACCTAATACAAAACCATCCCTGTCTGCAGTAAATGGTCTCGAAGCTTTTTTAGGGTCAGGATTTGTAGACAAAGCCTTTAAATTCCCAAAACCTGCTATTCCACTTGGAGTAACTGTTCCTTCAGTTCCTCCGGCTATCATAACATCTGCTTTTCCAAGGAGTATAGTTTGGAAAGCATCTCCTATGGAATTTGTTCCCGAAGCACATGCCGTAACCACGGATTTGTTAGGTCCTTTTGCTCCCAAATATATTGAAGCATTTCCCGAAGCCATATTGGAAATTGCTGCCGGTATATAAAAAGGAGATACTTTCTTAGGCCCTTTTTCAATAAGTTTACCTATTTCCTGCTCTATTATTTCCAGTCCTCCAATTCCCGAACCAATAATCATCCCTACTCTTTCAGCATTTTCAGGTGTTATCTGAAAACCTGAATCTTCTAATGCTTCTTTTGAAGCAGCTATTGCAAATTGAGAAAATCTTCCCATTTTTTTCAATTCTTTTTTTTCAATATAATCTTCAGGATTGAAATCATTAACTTCTCCCGCAATATGTACAGGATATTCTGAAGTATCGAAAGCAGTAATTTTATCTATCCCGCATTCTCCATCAAGTAATCTTTTCCATGTTTTGTCTTTTCCTGTCCCCAACGGAGTTATAAGACCTATCCCCGTTATAACTACTCTTTTCATTTATACACCTCACCAATTGATTTTAATTTTTTTATATTCAATATTTATATTATACTAATTTTTTTACATTTTTTCAAATAATTTTCAATAAAAATAGGGGGTAAGTCTCCCCCAACATTCTGAATTATTTATTATTTTGATTCGATATACTCAATTACATCCTTAACTGTTTTAATTTTTTGTGCATCTTCATCAGGTATTTCAATATCAAATTCTTCTTCAAATGCCATAATCAATTCAACAGTATCCAAAGAGTCAGCCCCTAAATCATCAATAAACGATGCATCTTCAGTTACTTGATCCTCATCTACTCCTAATTGTTCTACTACTATTGATTTTATTTTATCCAGCATTACATGCCACCTCCATTTTTTATTTTCAAATAATTATATCAAAAGAATTGGAAAAAATCAATACTTTTTAAATTACTTATGTTATATATTTTGATAACTTGAATATAAGGGTAAATAACTTTATTTTACTTTTTTTAATCTATTCATAATTATCACTCATAAAATTATAATATTTTTATTTTTCAATTAATTCTCTTATTTTTGCTATTTTCAATTATTATAAGTAAAGACCGCTTTTACAATTTTTTTGCGGATAAATTATCAAATCACTATATTAAAGAGAGAAGATTATTTCTGTTTCTTTAAAATGATTCCGTCAATTCAATTTTAAATTATAACATATTGACAGGTTTTCTTCTGTTATCCTCTCTTTTATTTGAATTGTTATTCTTTCTATTTTTTACTGATCTCTTAGGATTATTTTTATTATTCTATCAATGTAATAACATTTAATTATCCCATTAATATTTTTTAGTTTCCATCTTGCATTTCGTTCCAATTTTATTCTACAGAAACTCATTTTGTACTGAGTTTTATACATCTTTATTAAAATATCAATTATAATTTTTATTTCCACCTGTTCAAATTCATTAGTTTAATCAGTTCTTGTCCGTTTAATTCTGCTATAAATATTCTTCTTTTACTCTAATTTTTAATATAACTTATTTTGATACTTTATTTTATATCTTTAAAATTATTTTTCGGACAAGCTGAAAGACTTCAGTTTAAGTTTCATCTATATATATTTCTACTCTTAGATACTCTTTATTTTTTACATAAGAAAAAACTTTTGAATTTCTAACATAGTTAAATATATTTTCATTTAAATCTTCATCCCATATTACTTCTTTAAATATTTTATTTTCACTTGTAACAGGATAAAAAATATCCACATGAATTTGATAATATTCTCCAACATCATTTGGAAGTTGTCTAACTAATGAAATTTGGAATAGTGATTCATTATTATAAGAAAATATTCCTGTTTCAAATAATATTAAATCTTCTTCACTGTCAACAGATATGCTGCACATTTTCTCAAAAACATTTACAATTCCTTCAATTGACATTTTATCAGTGATATTATTTTGTAGAAATTTTATTAAATTATCCATTATTTCCTCCATTTAATTTAATATACTTTAATAAATATAATTTTAACTTTTCTAATGATAAATCATAAAATAATATATTAACATTTCTAATTTTTTCATATTTTTTTAAATGAGCACAATATAATAGAAATCTTAATCCAATTCAACAATATTATTTTAAATATTCTCTTTTGTAAAGGCAATAACAAAAAAATTAAATATTATTATTGTCTTCATTATTTTAATAAAATTATATCTTATTTGAAAGAAAAAATCAATTTTCAAAAAAATACTGTTTATTATTATTTTTCTTTATTATTTAAGACTTTTATTAAATTTTTCTAAATATTTTTATTTAAAATTTTTTACCTGAAATCATATAAAAATAGACTGTTATAATAACTAAAAATTACCTAAATACAGAATCTTACAATTTCCAGTTAAAATAGAACTGAAAATAATATAATTGTGAAAAAATAAAATAAGATAAGAAATATTAAAAAAGCCGTCTAATAAGCAGAAAATATTTTTCAAACTATAAGCAATATATTTCAAATAAATATAAACTATTAATTTCATCAATTTATAGAATACATTTTTGTATAAAAACATATAAAACTTATAGATTAATATACTATTTCCGCTTTATTTAAGACGACTTCAAATTATTTATGCAAAAAAAATCTTCAGATCATTTTCAACATTTGTTATTCCGCTTAATCCAAACTGTTCATTTAACAGCTTTGCCACATTAGGAGAAACAAAAGCCGGTAATGTAGGCCCTATATGTATATTCTTTATTCCCAGATAAAGTAAGGCAAGTAATACTATTACAGCTTTCTGTTCGTACCATGCGATGTTAAATTCTATCGGCAACTCATTTATATCATTTAAATTAAATATTTCTTTCAGTTTAAGTGCCACAACAGCCCATGAATATGAATCATTACATTGTCCTGCATCAAGAACTCTCGGAATTCCGTTTATATCCCCCAGTTTTAATTTATTATATCTAAACTTTGCACAGCCTGACGTAAGTATTACCGCATCTTTAGGAAGCTTTTCAGCAAATTCAGTATAATAAGCTCTGCTTGTCATTCTTGCATCACAACCGCTCATTACTATAAATTTTTTTATTGCTCCTGTTTTCACTGCTTCCACTATTTTATCAGCCAGTGCAAATACCTGTCCATGTGCAAATCCTCCCGTAATTTTTCCCGTTTCAATTTCTGTAGGTGGATTACAACTTTTAGCCAGTTTTATAACTTCACTATAGTCTGTTTTTCCGTTCTTCCCTATTTTCAATTTTTTCCATCCGGGATACCCTGCGGCATTTAATGTAAATATTCTTTCATTATATGTAGAGTCGGACTTTGGAGGAACAATACAGTTTGTCGTAAATACTACGGGACCGTTAAAAGTTTCAAATTCCTTTACTTGATGATACCATGCGTTTCCATAATTTCCTACTAAATGTTTATATTTTTTCAATTCAGGATAATAATGTGCAGGAAGCATTTCTGAATGAGTATATACATCTATTCCCGTTCCTTCAGTCTGTTCAAGGAGTTCTTTTATATCTTTCAAATCATGTCCTGAAATTAATATTCCCGGATTTTTTCCTACTCCTATATTTACTTCAGTCATTTCAGGAGTTCCGTAAGCCGATGTGTTGGCTTTATCTAAAAGTTCCATTACTTTTACTCCGTTTTCCCCTGTTTCAAATACCATTTCCGTTAATTTTTCAGCTGTTATACCGTTATCAGAAGTTGCAAGCAGTGCTTTTTCATAAAAATCATAAATATCATTACTTGTCATTCCGAGATTAAAAGCATGAAATCCGTAAGCCGCCATTCCTTTCAGTCCATAAAGTATTATTTCTCTCAAGGATCTCACATCTTCATTTTCACTTCTTAAAACTCCGACTTTCTTTGCAATTTCTTCAATATTTTCTATTCCTGTATATTCAAAAGTTGTCATAAAACTGCCTTCAAACTTTGGATCTAAAAAAATATTCTCCTTTTCAAGCTCATTCTTCAGAAAATTTCTTAAATCTGTTCCCTCTTTTATTGCTTCAATAATTTCTTTTCCGTCAAAGTTTGCATTCGTTATTGTTATAAACAATGCTCTAAATAAATATTCATCAACTTTTTTGTATCTTTTCCCATTTTTTCTTAACTGACTTGAATAATTAGCTACAGCTTTTACAACAAATACAAGAATATCCTGTAAATTTGAAACTTCATCAGTTTTCCCGCATATACCTTTGACAGTACAGCCTATATTTTTCGCAGCTTCCTGACATTGAAAACAAAACATACTCATTTTACTACCTCCAAAAAATTATTTTATATTAATATTTTATGAACATATATTTTTTACTTTTCCACAGTTATGTATATTCATAGTTTATATTAATTTTGTAATGTTTTTATTTACATCATTATAAAATATTTTTTGAAAAAAAAATGTAATCTGTGTTACAGTAATTATAAAAATATTTTTCTTAATTTTTACTTCTTAGCTTTATATTTCTTATAAATTCTCAATTTAAAAATTTCCTTAAATAAACATAATATTTTCCGTAAGATTTTATATGTTTATAAGGAAATTTTCTTATCTTTTATTCTATATATTTTTTTATTTTTATATTTCGAATTTTACTTAATTTATATTTACTTTAACATGTCCTGAATATAGACATTATATCTTTATTTAAAAGAATCAAGTATATTCGTATCTTTACTATGAAGTATTTTTACTTCATAAGGTTTCACAATTATATTTATTTTTTTATCCGCAATTGAGTACTTTTCCTTCTTAAGCAATTGGTTGGTATAAAAACCGAAAAGCTTCGGAACTTGTAAACTCAAGGGATAAGATTCTCCACTATTATTCATTATTACTATAATTGAATCTTTTTTATTGGAAATCTCATAAGTTATAAAATCAACATTGGGAACTTTAGGAATAATGTCTTTTCCCTGATAAATTTTCGCTTTCCTCTTTTCTTCATTAAGATATTGTGCCATTTCATTATCTATACGTATTTTTGTCTTAGGGTCATTATAAACTTCTAAAATTCTGAATTTCCCGTTTTTAAAAAGTTCTCTGTAGTCTTTCCTAATCTTCAGTAAAGTTTTATAATATGCCTCAATATCATTATTTATAGCTACAGGATAGGAAATTGTCTTTTCAACTTCATTTATTTGTACATTTTCAGGAAGACTCCTCAATCTGTTCGTATATTTACTTATATCATCAGTTTCATTTTCATACGGCATATAATCTTCCCAAAGCATAGGTTTTCTATTTCGTGGAGAATCCGCTCCCCACATACCCTTTTCATCACCGTAATATATAACAGGGGTTGCAGGTAACATCATCTGTACAGCTATTATTTTTTTAAATTTACTTATTGCATTTACATCATATAAATCAGGTCTTATATTCAGATATTCTTGATTTGACTGGTTATTCCTGTCAAATACTCTGTCAGGATTAATTACTCCGCTATATATTCTGTCAGTATCTACTGAATCTACAAAAATCTGTGTTGCATTAAATCTTTCATTTGAATATTTATTGTATATTTCATTCAATTTAGTGGCAAATTCCACACTTCCTATTTTGTAGTTTGGATTTATATTTACGGTATATTTTATAAGATCATTTACTATATTATAGTCTTCTCCGCTGTCATAAACTCCTGAAGATATATCCTCTCCGAACTTTTTAGTAAATTCACCTGAAATAAGTATGTCTTTCTTATATTTTTTCAGTGTTTCCGTTATACTGACAAGATAATTTTTATTTTTATCGTCATAATAAACATATCTTATCCCGTCAATACCGTCGTCATCTGAGTAGTTTTTAAATGTTTCATCAGGTCCGAGTACCCATTTTTTCAATGAATTTTCTATATAATTTCTTACATCTTTATTGGATAAATTCAACCTCAAGTCATTTTCATCCAAATACCAGTTTTTATAACGTGAATCCATTCTTGCAAAAAACCTTCTTGAAGTAATATCAGGTGCTATTTCCAATATAACTTTGAGTCCTTTTTTATGAGCTTCCTTTATTAAACTTGCCAGTTCCAGATCCGAATCTGTCCATACCCATGTTTTTGTATCCAACATATTTTCACCAAGAAGATTTTTTCCTGTTTTATTGTTATATATGAGTAAATTTAGTTCCTTATCTCCGTTTTTATTGTGTACTTTAGCTTTAACATCAAGCCCCTTCTCTGTTCCTGTCTGTTCAAGATACCCGAAATAAGGATCTACATGATTGAAATATATTGTATCATACTTGTGATTTGACAATGAATAAAGAGGCGAAGATAAAATCAGGTACTCCACTCCCAAATCTTTAAGATAATCCAATTTTTCCTTTATTCCTTGTAAATCTCCTCCGTAATATCTGGAATAATTTTTTACTTCATTTAAGGCATTTTCTTCCCATACATTTTTTGTTTCGTAATTCCCGTTCCATTCATTTACGGTAAATTCCGAATTATATGTTCCTGAGCCCCACATTGCAGCAACTAAATCTTTCTTTTGTGTTCCGGAGCGTATCTTTCCCGTAGGTGCTTTAAAGTCATCCGTTCCAAATTCATTAAATATAGGATCATTGTCCACGTTTCCGTTTCTAAATGAATCTATATATATTTGATATCCGACTGAACCTCTGGACCATTCGGGAATATTAGTCAATTTATCTGATTTTTTATAATGAAATTTCTGTACGGAATTTTCTGAAGTGGAAATATTTTTCCCATAAAAATATTTTACTTTACCATCTATCAACTTAAAGTAATAATCCGTTTCAATGTTAGGAATTTCAGCAACAAATATTTCTTTTCCTCCATAATTTCCTATACTTTTCATTGTTTTTCCTTTGCCGCCATATATAACTTGTGCAGAATAAATATCGTTATTTTTAGTTTCAAGTATTATCCGTACTTTCTCTCCTTCATCCACTCTGTATTCGGTTTTCTCATCATGATAGAGAGAATCCGTATCTATATAGTTATCATCTCTCTGACTGTATTTTGTAATATTTTCAGTTGACTGATTTCCTTCAGAAAATGAAATTATTCTTCCTGTCATTATAAGTAATAGTACTATCTTTTTCATTCTTAACAAATTCATATTTCTCCCTTATTTATTTTAATTTCTCTTGCAGCTGCAAGGCAAAAAACTGAAATTATCGTTTCTCCAGATGATTTTTTCTCCTTACCGTCTGCTGCTTCTAAAATACTCTTTTTTATTTCTCTCAATGTGGATCCTGTTGTTATAATATCATCAACTATTAATATTCTTTTATTTTTAAAATCAACATTTTTATTTACAGAAAAGCTTCCTTTTATGTTTTTTATACGTAATTCTTCATTTAGTAATTTATGCATCTTTTCAGTATTTCTTACACGTTTTAACTGGATATATCGGATATTTAGACATTTCAATATTTCATCTACCTGATTATATCCACGTTCACTTTTTCTTTTTTTATTTATAGGTACACTTACTATCAGATCTATCCTTTCCCTTTGAAGAATAAATCTGAACTCTTCATTTATGAGTCGTGCAATTAATTCCGCCAGTTTCTTTTTTCTTTTATATTTATATGAAAAAATCATTTTTTTAAAATCATCGTTATAATCCCATATGTAATATATATTATTCAACTGTCTTAACTTTTTTAATTGTAAAAGTCTATTTTCTGTTTTTTTTGATACAATTCCGTACTCAGCTAACTCCTCCCCAGAAATTACATCTTTATTTTTAAAGAATAGACTTTTAAAATTGTAAATAATCTTACAGAAATCAAATTTTATATCAGTAGTTTTTAACAGGTTTTTTAACTTTTTCAATTACTTTTGCCGAGTACATTTCAGTATAACCGCAGTTTTGACATATTTTTAAATAAAAAGTATCAAGTGATATTTTTGCTTCTCCAAGCTTTTTTGTAGGTATAGCCATTGTTTTTATTTCACAGCTTGTTGAGCCGCATTTCAGACATTTTTCATTATTTTTCATTTTTTCACCTCAAAACGCATTTTTTATCCAGTTAATATTGTTTTCAGATTTATTTCCCGTTATTCCTATAATATCATATCTGATATTGCCGTTCCACTCATTTTCTATGATATAAATCTGAGATGACAACAAAATTTTTTCCTGTTTTTTTCTATCGACTGTTTCAACAGCTGTTCCGTAAATACTCTTTTTTCTGTATTTTACTTCTACAAATACAAGAGTTTCAGAAAGTTTTTCAAAAAAAATTAAATCTACTTCTCCATATCTCGTATAATAATTACTTGTAATAAATGAAAGATTTTTCTCTTCCAAAAACTTTTTTGCAATTTCCTCATATTCAAACCCTGTTTCCCTTTTATTTTTCATTGAAAAGTTTTACCTCCCTTTAATTGTTCTCTTTTTTATTTTCTTTATTTTTATTCTTATTTCCCAGTATTTTTTCTAAAAAAGACTTTCTATGGTAACTACATGGTCCCTTTTCAAGGAGTATTTCCCTATGAAATTTCGTTCCATATCCTTTATGCCTTTCAAAACCATATTCAGGAAACTGCTCCGACATTTCATCAAGTAGTCTGTCCCTCGTAACTTTGGCAATAATAGATGCCGCTGCAATAGAAAGAGATTTTGAATCTCCTTTTATGACAGCTTCCTGTTTCTCATTATATCCTCGTATTTTATGATTTCCATCAACAAGAACAATATCAAAATCCGATTTTTCCTTTAAATCTGTTATTGCTCTTTTCATTGCGGAAAAAGTCGCATTTAATATGTTAATTCTATCTATTTCATTTTCATCGGCCATTCCCGTTCCTACAATACATTTTTTATTTATAAGTTCAAATAAATGCTCCCGCTTTTTCGCAGTCAGTTTTTTAGAATCATTTATTTCCTCAAGTTCTTTAAAATATTGAGTTATAATAACTGCCGCAGCTACAACAGGACCTGCCAGAGGACCGCGACCTGCTTCATCCACTCCTGCTATTATCTGATTATAGCTTTCGTCAAATTTTACCATCTCATTCATATTATTCCTCCACACATCGTATATTAAATTCAAGTTTTGAACTTTTTAGTGCATTTTTAAAATCATTAGGTATTTCGGATATAAATTTTAAAGGTTCTCTTGTAACCGGATGCAAAAATTCAAGCTTATATGCATGTAACATTTGCCTTTTTTCACTATCTTTTCTGCCATATACTCTGTCACCTAATATGGGATGCCCTAAATATTTCATATGAACTCTTATTTGATGAGTTCTCCCTGTTTCAATATAAACTTTAACCAATGTAAAAAGATTGTTCTGAGAAATTACATTATAGTTCGTAATTGCAGTTTTCCCTTTATTATCGTCCCGTATAACTGTCATTTTTTTCCTATCATTCGGATCGCGTCCTATTTGCGTTATTATTTTTCCATTTTTTTTATTCAGTTTTCCTTTTAAAATTGCCAGATAAGTTTTTTTTATTTCTTTTTCCTGAAACATTTTTGTAAGATTTATATGAGCTTTATCATTTTTGGCTATTACTATAAGACCACTCGTATCCTTATCAAGCCTATGAACTATTCCGGGTCTTATTTCCCCGTTAATACCCGATAGATCCTTTATATGATATAAAATTGCATTTACAAGAGTACCTGAATAATGTCCCTGTGCAGGATGTACTACCAAACCTGCGTTTTTATTTATAATAGCGATATCCGTATCTTCATATATTATATTTATACTTATATTTTCAGGTTTTATTTCCACTTCCTTAATTTTAGGTATTATAAATTCTATTTTATCATTTTCTTCTATTTTATAAGAAGGTTTTGTATCTTTTCCATTCACTTTTACATTTCCGTCTTTGATTAACTGCTGTATACGACTTCTTGTTAAAGCGGTTTTTCCCGACAAAAAGATATCTATTCTCTCATTTATATTATCTGAAAAAACAGTTATTATTTTTATTTTTTCTTCATTTCTCATAGGCTTCCTCATTGTTTTATTTTCAGCTTTCATCATCACATTTTTGAAAAATCGACATTTTATCCGAATAATTTTTATTATGATGATTTTTAATTAAAATACTTAATTCTTTGTCAATATTCTTTATTTTTTTATATCCGTTTAAAGTATGATTTTTCAGTATAGTTTTCAATCCGAATTTATGAAATATTCTTGTTACTAACGATACTTTTCCTTTACCGCAGTCATGAAGAAGAGCTAACCTTAAATATAACTTGTCATTTTTCAATTCAGTATTTTTTAATTTTTTATATACTTCCAATGAATGTGACTGATCATATTTACTCATATTTTCAAAAATTTTCTGTTCTTTTCCGGATAAATATTGCATAGCTTCATCAAGTAATCTTTTATCAATTTCAGGAAAAAAATATTCCATACCTTTTTTTATTATATACATTTATTTTCAACTGGGTTTCTCAAATAATATTTTATTTCCATATTTTTCATAATTTCCTGTTGCTCTAACTCCAACGCCTGAAACATTTTTTAATAAAATATTGTTTTTTTATTTGAGATATTCGCCTGCTCCTTTTTTTCTATTTATTATACTCTATCATTCTTAGATTTGTATAATATTTCAATTTTTATATTAATCTTTTCCTTTTACAACAATATTTCCAAATATTTTTTTCAGCTTTTTTATATTTTTTCCTTTTTTTCCGATCAGTTCACTTTTATTTTTTTCCTTTACATAAAAAATATAAAAATAACTGTTTTTTTCAATATTTTCAATTATATTTAAAATTCTTTCTTCTTTAATACCTATACTGTAATTTTTTAAATCTTCTTCTGTTTCAAATATTTTCCTATCAACATTATTAAATATAAGTTTTTTTAATTTTACCGACAAATCCGCTTTTTTAAAAATGAGATATTTACCCTGAAGAGGTCTCATACTTCCGTTTAATATAAAATTACTCATTATACGTACTTGTTGATGAAGGAAACCGTTACCTTCAAAATATAATTTCCCACTTTCAAACTTCACATAAATTTCTCTTATATGATTTTTAAGTTGCTTTCCTTTCTTTGAAGTAAACTTTATATAGTTTCGTTTTCCTGACAGTTCTTCACAATTTTTCTTTATTTTTTCCTCATTATTTTTTATCAAATGTTCAGGATATTCATAAATATAATAACGCTTTTCTATCATTTGAGGAAATTCAAGAAAAGGTAAAGTTTTGGATATTCTTTTTATTTTAAGACCGTCACATTCATTAATAATGTCTTCATACATTATATGTTGCTTTGAATTTACATAAAGTATATTTTCTTCGGCATTTACCTCTTTATCTGTTCTGCCTGCCTGTTGAATTCCTTTAAAAATTTTTATATTATTTTTTTCAAGCAATTTTCTGAATTCCGATTTTACACTTTTTTTTCCTGAATTTTCATCAAAAGAATCAAATTTTTCACCGTTATATTCAATGAAGAACATATATCCGAAATATTCAGTATTTTCAAACTCTCTTATCAGTCTATTAATTTTTTCTGTTTTTATCATCTTTTGCGTCATTTTGTAAGTTCACCTGCAATATTTTCTCCAAGTTTCTCTTTTATTTTCTCTTTATCTGTATATTTGCCGAGTAAATACATAAATTTTGTAATCGCGGCTTCAGGAGTCATATCATATCCATTTACAGCTCCAATTTTTGTTATCGCTTCATTTGCTTCGTATAGTCCCGGTTCTACACTTCCTATTGTGCATTGAGTTATATTCAAAATAATTACTCCTGAATCTGCTATATATTTCAGAGTATTAAGAAATTCCTTGTTCTGAGGAGTATTTCCGCTACCGTATGTCCTTAAAACAAGTCCTTTTATTTCATTATTTTTATAAAATATTCTTTTCAATATTTCAGGATTAAAACTTGGAAATAAATCAATCATAAGTATATCGGGATTAATTTCATAATCTACATAAAATTCCTCTGAAGATTTAAGCATGAGTCTTTCTTCATATATATTTATTTTAGAGCCTGCCTGTCCCAAAGGAAGATAATTTGGTGAAGAAAATCCGAAATAATTTGATGAATCCAGTTTTCTTGATCTATTTCCTCTGAAAAGATGATCTCTAAAAAATATACATACTTCAGGAACTACAGGAAGTTTTTCTCCATTATACTGAAAATTTTCCTGCTTTTCAATTATCTCAATGGAAGTAAGTAAATTCTGAAGCCCGTCACTCCTCATTTCCTGAATAGGTCGCTGCGCGCCTGTAAGTATGACAGTTTTATTAAGATTTTTGAGCATAAATGAAAGAGCGCTGGCAGTATATGACATCGTATCAGTCCCGTGCAGTATTACAAACCCTTTATATTTATTATAATTTTTCTCAATTATATCTGCAATTTCTATCCACAATTCATAACTCATATCCGAAGAATCAATAATTTGACTAGTCTGTGCATAGTCTACATTAAGCTTTTTCAGAAACTGATAATTCTGTATAGCTTCATCCCATGATTTTGACGGCTTCAAACCGCCTTTTCCTTCACTACCGTCTGAATGAATCATACTTATAGTTCCTCCGGTATTTATAATTAAAATTTTTTCTTTCATTATTTTCTCCGATTTAATATTTTTCAACTAATTATACCTTTAATTGAATACTTTGTCCATATAAAAAAACCTTTTATACAATAATACAATATCATTATATAAAACGGTCCTCTTTAAAATTTTTTATTTGATTTTTTCTATAAATTTATTCACATCGCCAACTTTTATAGTTTCAGGAATATTTTTTTCACCTTTTCCTTTACCAAATCCCCACTCACAATAAATCACATCTGTTCCTGCATTATATGCAGTTTTTATATCCACTTCCATATCTCCTACAAATAATACTTTTTCTTTAGATATACCCAGTTCTTCTGAAATTCTGTCTATTCCATAAGGATGAGGTTTTCTCGGATATTTGCCGTCATCCGCCCCTATTATATCAACAAAGTTCCATCTTGAAAGTCTGCTTTCTACTGTTTTTAAAGCCAGCTCCTGATCTTTATTAGTAACAATCCCTTTTTTTATATGGTTTTTTTCAAGAAAATCCATTAATTTGTCAATTTCAGGATAAAGAGAAACATTGTAATCAAAATATTTTTTATAGTATTTTCTTACAACTTCCTTCACTTTTTCCTTATTAATTTCCTTTTCATTATAATTTTCAACATCAAATACTTTATCTACAATTCCGGTCACTCCATGTCCTATAAGATTATTAAAGTATTCTATTGAATAAGTTTTCATTCCTAATTCTTCAAATGCTGAATTCCCCGATTTTGCAATAGCTTCAAGAGTATTTACAAGTGTTCCGTCCAAATCAAATAATACTAAATCATACTTCATGTGCTTTCCTTTCTTTAATGTAAAAATTATATTTAAAATTATGCTTCAGTAGGGATTTTATTTCCTTTTTCATCTATAGGATTTCCCGCTTCATCCACTCTTACGACTTTTATACTCTCCAAATGCCCTCTTATACTTGCTTTAAATTTTTTCAGATATTCTTTCCTGTACTTTTCTCTTTCTTTTGCTTCTTCTTCTGTCAATTCCCTTTCTCTTGCTATTTTTGAAAACTCATTTATTTTTTTTATTATATCTTCCATTTTATATTTCTCCATTCTTTCAGTAATAATCAGTAATAATATGATATTTCTTATTTTGTGCTTCTCATTGACCTTTAATAAAATTTATGTTAATTATATATTATATATACTGGATTTATTTTGTAATTTATTGTATCATATATCCTGTTGTATAACAACCTGAAAAACAAATTCATAATTTTACATTAAAATAAATTAATCATAAATTTAACAAATTAAGTTTATATCGACATAATAATGAATTTCAACATTAGAAATAAATGTAACTTTTATATTTAGGAGGATGAAAATGTTTTGTACTTTAATTTGCTGTATGGATGGAAGATTTATACATATAATAAATGAATATATAAGAAACAATTACAGATATGAATATGTGGACACAATAACCGATGCAGGTCCTGTAAATAAAATCATCTATGATGATTACCTGAAAGCTGTTGAAGACAAAATTGTACTGATTTCTATTAATAAACATAAATCTGATCATATTTTTATTGCAGGACATAGTGACTGTGCAGGTTGTCCTATTGATGATAAAACTCAGAAAAACTATATAAAAAAAGCTGTCAAAATGATTAGAGAACATCTTTCCGATATTGCAGTCACAGGATTATTTGTATATAAAGAAGGAGATATAGAGATTTTGATTGATTTTGTCTAAAAAATAACGAGAACCTTATACAGTCCTCGTATTTATTTTCAATATCTCCTTTATTTTTTTAAACTTTCCATTTACTAAAAATAACAAATTTATTCCAGTACTCTGTAACTTAATTTTGTCAATTTACATACTTCTTCTATAATTTCACTATCCTCTTTATCAATATCACTTCTATTCGTGTAAACTATTTCCTTAAAATTCAAATCGGACTTTCTTAATATATCTACTGTAAGCAATACTTGATTTAAAAGACCTTTTTTATTTCTGGAAACTAAAATTATCTCGGAACTTTTTCGGTATTCACACATAAAATCAAGAACTGTATAATTTCCCTCTAAAGGAAACAAAATCCCTTTTACTATTCTTATAAAAATAAAGTCATTTTCAATCAGTTCTTTTTCTATTTCTTTTCTTAAATCCGACAACCTGTTTTCCGATTTTTCAGTTTCCGAAGACAGTATTATCGTTTTTATCTTTTTATCTTTTAATATACTTTCTGAATATAATTTTTCAACTGATTTTTTTCCTGCTCCTATATCCGTTCCGACTATAAAATAAATTTTTCCTTTATTATTTTTTCTATATCTTACAATATGATGCCTTCTACATCTGGCTTCATAATTTTCAGAAGCTCCGACTAAAACTAAAGGATCGTCATAATAAGCAGGCTTACCGTTAATCAGTCTCTGACTGGCATAAGCAGGTTTTCCACAAACAGTACATATAGCACGAAATTTATCCACCTGATCAGCTATGCCCATTAATTCAGGCATAGGATGATAAGGTTCGGCTCTGAAACTCATATCTAATCCTGCAACAATAACTCTCTTTCCAAATTCTACATATTTTTTACAAAAACCTACTACATCTTCTTTTTCTCCGAAAAATTGAATTTCATCTATTCCTATAACTTCAGTATCATTATTTTTTTCCATTATTTCTTCCATCTGCTTTACCGAATTTACAGGATAAGCTTCCAAACTGCTGTTTGCATGGGAATATATGCCTCCCTCTCCGTATCTCCTGTCGATGGAATGTTTAAATACTATTACTTTTTGCTTTGCATACTTAGCTCTACGCAGTCGTCGTATCAGCTCTTCACTTTTTCCGGAAAACATACTTCCTGTAATTACTTCCAATATTCCTATATTACTTTTCAAATGAAATTCCATTGTCAAATTTCTCCTACTTCAATTATTTTCTGAATATTTATTTTAACATATTTTTCTTTATGATTTAAGTAAGTATAAGTATTTTATATGATTATTGTTTTACAGGCTTTCTTAATCTATAATTTCCGCACCTTTAAAATTTATCTTTTTCTTTTCAATCTTCCATTTATTAGGAAGAGTTTCAAGTACTTTTTTCATATTTTCCAAAAATTTATCGTTATTGTAATTTAAAGATACAAGTGTAGGTCCCGCTCCGCTTATATATTCTCCTAATGCTCCATATTTTTTTGAAGCTTCAAATATTTTTTCACAACTGTTTATCAATCTAAATCTGTAAGGTTGATGTATCTTATCATCTAATAAAAATCTCAAATTTTCATATTTGCCTTTATTAAACGCATCTACAAGAAGTCCGAGTTTCGACATATTATTTATTGCATCAGACACCAAATATGACTCAGGCAACACACTTCTTGCGCGTTCTGTAGACAGTTGAAAATCAGGTATCATAACATAAAAATATAAGTCATTGGAGTTTTCCAATGAACTATAAACAAGATTTTCTTTATCATAAGCCGTTAAGACCATGCCGCCAAAAATTGCAGGAATTACATTGTCAGGATGTCCTTCCATTTCAACAGCCAGTTTTGCGATTTGATTAATATCCATAGGATTTCCTGCAAATTTATTTGCTATAAGTATTCCTGCAACTATAGCACTTGAACTACTTCCCAGCCCTCTTGCCATGGGAATTTCATTTTTTTTGATATTTACCTTATAACTCGGTATATTTTTTTCAAGATGTTTTTCAGTATATTTTATTGCTTCAAAAATGAGGTTTTTCTCAATAGGTATTGAAAAAAGAGAACCATTTTCCAAAAACTCTATTTTATCACTTTCCTCAATTTCCAACTCCAATATATACTCAAGAGCAACTCCTAAACAATCATATCCTACTCCTATATTTGCAGATGTTCCCGGTACTTTAACTTTAAATTTTAAACTCATTTTACAACCTTTCTTTAATGTTTTTTAAAAATTTCCTATATTATTTTTTTGTATTATAATATAAAATCAATTTCTTATTGTCACTAAAATTATGAAATAATAAAAAATTAAACTTCTAAAAATATAACTGGATAACTTCTAAATTTATTTTTAAATTAAATAAATTTAGAAATAATTTTGCCATTTTTCGTGATTTCAATCCTTTTTCTATACTCTCTTCGTTAAATAGCCCGCCTCTTGCAACATTTACAAGTCTTACCCCGTCTTTAGGCTTGTGTAAATTGTCATTATTTATTATATCTGTTGTTTTTTTAATTTTAGGTGTACAGATAGTTACGACATCTACTTCCTGCATGTTCTATTATTTTAAGTTTTTTTCTTTTTCCAAAAGATATTTATCTACTTTTATGAAATGTTGTATCATATTTATGTATTTATTTTAAGTATTTCTTCTCGGGAAATTCTTATTCTCACATTTACTTGAATATTTCCAGATGCTTTAAAATTTTATTTTTACTCATCATCAATATACTTCCCGACTAAAACTTTATGCATTTTACTTCCAAACAATTTAAAAATATATTTTTTATATTATAAATCGGTTTTTCATATTTTATATATAATATCATATAATAAATAACAATTCAACTGTTCTGTTTTATAAATAATAACCCATTTTTTTAATAAAATATTTTTCTTATTGTTTCTAATTTTTTTCAAAGTTTTTAATGATAAAATATTAGCACCAAAGTTCTATGGTAGATTGGAGGTTACATGAAAAGAATAGTAACACTGGCTGGAGCTCTGTTATTATCTGTATCGATTTTTGCTGCAAAACAAAAAAATCCTTCAGATGAATTGACAAACATAATCGGAAACTATTATAGAAACGATTCTATGTCTTTAAATGTCAAAGATAGCAACAGTAAAAGTGAAAAAAGTTCACGTACTGTTAAATCCGGTATTAGAGACCAAATTATAGAATTTGCTTCTAACAAACTTGGAGCACCTTATGTTTGGGGTGCTACAGGACCAAATAGTTTTGACTGTTCCGGTTTTGTCGGTTATGTCTTTAAAAAGGCTGCTGACCTTAGCTTACCGAGAGTTTCCAGTGCTCAGGCAACATTCAGACCAAAAATTTCATCAATGAATATGAAAAAAGGTGATTTGGTATTTTTTGAAACAACCGGAAAAGGTCGTATTTCACACGTAGGTATCTACATGGGAAATAGGCAGTTTATCCATGCTTCTTCCGGAAGTAGAAGAGTTACTGTTTCAAGTTTGGACAGTAATTATTATAGCAGAACATTCAGATGGGCAATAAATCCGTTTAGTTAGTTCTCATAATTAAAATTATAAAATTTTAACAACACAATAAAAAACTTTGGATAGTAAAAAATCCGATAATTATTTGAAATATAGTAATTACGCGGATTTTTTACTTTTTTTAATATTATAGCTTATATATTAAACCTATATTTTTTAAAAAAATGTGTTAATTTAGAATACTAGTTTGTTTTATAAATTAAGGTATAACTACTACTTTATAATTTTTCAATATTATAAAAATACGTTTATTACATAATATAAAAAATATATTGTCTATATATTTCAATTTTTATGAAATCACTAAAAAATCATTTTTAATTCAAAATTTAGATAGAAAATTATTTCACAAAAAATCATTATAAATCAAAGTGAATAACGTTAGTTCTTTATAATATTTTTAAATTTTTAAAAATACTGAAATTCTATTGAAAATTAATTATTGTTAAGATTAAAAAAAGTAGGAAAATTAATTCCTACGTTATTATAAAACATAATTTTTTAATTTATAGAGTTTCTATTTATATGCTTTTAAGATAAGCCGACATTTCTCTTACTAATTTCATATCTGTCTCGATAATTTCAAATTCACTGAACTCTTTTAATCCCATATTGACATTTTCATTTTTATAAATCATTTTACTTTTTTTGATTTTCTTTGCTGAAAAATGAAAGGAAGTTCCTTTTGTATATTTTGCAATTTCACTAATATTGTTTATATTCAGTCCTCCACCGATTAATATTTCCGGGCTGTTGTTTTTATCATTATTTGATAGTGTTACTAATTTTTTCAGATTTTTTTTCCCTTTCAAACAGTTTTCTTCCTGACCTGAAGTCAATATAATTTTTACTCCCAATTCTTTCAGCTCATAATAAGCCTTTACAGGATCTTTACACACATCAAAAGCTCTATGAAAAGTTATGGGTATATTTTCCGATTTTTCGATTATTTTTTTCATATTCACAGTGTCTATTTCTCCGTTTTCAGTTAAAACACCTACTACTATTCCATCTGCTCCCAGTTTTTTGAACATTTCTACTTCATTTTTTATTATATCCGACTCATAAGGAGAATATAGAAAATCACCAAATCTTGGTCTTATAAGTACATTTACAGGTATATCCACATTTTTTTTTACTTCTTCAAAAAGACTTTTTGTGGGAGTAGTTCCTCCTATTATGAGATTACTGCATAACTCAAGGCGATTTGCTCCTCCTTTTTGAGCATTGATAGCGGATTCAACACTATCCACACATATTTCAAGAGTAAATTTTTCCATTATTTATCATCCTTCAATAAATTAATTTTGAATCTATTAAAATTTAATCAAAAATTACAATAAACTATAATAATATATAAAATTAATATAGCTTTATTAAATTTTTTCAAGTATTCTTTTTCTTTTATTAAATGTTGCTATTTCCATAATTCCAAATCTTTTTACATAATTTGCCGCTTCTTTTATCTCCATGCCCACATGTTCAGGATAATGGGCATCACTGGATAAAATTACAGGAATATCATATTTCTTTACATATTCCATAAAATCGGCATAAGGTGTTATTTCCTTTACAGGATACCTATAATATGTTCCTGTATTAATATCAATTGTCATATTTTCCTGTTTAATTAACAAAGCTGTTTTTTCAAGTAATTTTTCAACATCATTTTTACAAGGAATATTATTAAACAAACGTAAATTGAAAGGATGTCCCAGTATGTCATAAAATCCGTCTGTTATGACATTTTCTATTTCATAGACATAATCTTTCCATATGTCAGTTAAATTTCTTTCTGAAAATTTATGTTTTAAGGTATTAAAGTCAAATCCCCAACCTTTTATAAAATGAATGGACACTATTAAGTAATCCCATTCATATTTTTTTAATATTTTTCTAACTTCAATCTGATTTCTAAAATTACATACTTCCAATCCTAATTTTACAGGATATCCTTTTGATTTTAGCATACTTATAAAATCTACATACTCACTCAGAGTGTGTACAAATTTTGTTTTAGGATTATTGAGCCATTTTTTCTGAAATTGCCCCATTTTCGAATTATCCAAAATAAGATCTTCAAAGTATAAATCCTTAAATTCTTTAAATCCATGTGTATGTTCAGTTATTCCTATTTCTTTTAATCCCTTTTTTTCTGCCTGCTCAAAAAACAACTTTACCCATTTTTCATCATAATCACCATATTCAAAATGTATGTGATAATCTATCAACATAACTCCCCTTTTCCTTCTTTCATTTACGAACTTTTATTTTTTTGCTTTTTCTTCTACAACTTTCCATTCATTTCCTGTTTTAACAAAATTTACTGTTGAAGTTGCAATATTGACTTTACTTATATTTGAAAGATATTCATATTGGAGATTTATATATGCTTCTATGTCAATTTCGACTTCACTTTTTCCTTTATCTATTTTAGCATATTTGTCAAGATTATCGTTCAAATACTTACTTAAAGCATTTTCATTATATCCACGTATTAAAAATACTACGTCTCCCAAATTACCGTGCTCGTTTACTTTATATACCGATACTTCAAACTGCTCCAGTAACATTGTATTTGTATCTTCCCATTTTTTAGCCAGTTCCTGATCCCCTCTTGCACTCACATATTTATCAACATCAACATTAATCGTTTTAAGCATTTCTCTTGAACCGTAATTCGAAATCTCTTGCATTACTTTTGCATAATCATCCGCCGCTTCCTTTAATGTACTGAATTTTTTAATTTCGTCTTTTTTGGGGGCTGTTTTAGCTGCTGCTTTAGTTTCAGTTTTTTTCTGAGGCTTTACAGCTGTTGCTTTCGGTTTTGATTCTGCCATTATTAATCCCTGCATCGAAATTAATAATGTAAATAAGATTTTTTTCATTTCTATCCTCCTAATATTTTTTACTTTATTTTATCTAAAAATTTTTTAATACTGTTGTTTTTTACATATTCAAATTCTTTAATTGATTTTTCCTCAAATTCATTATAATTTTTTTTCAATTCTTCAACTGCTAAAGTAAGAACGGTGCCATTTCTCATTCTTTTTGAAATTCCTGAAAATACTTTTTCCAATACATTAATATCTGCATATTTTGATAAAATTCTTTCAGATACAAGCCAACTGAAAACATTTTCAAATCTTTCAGGAAAATATTTTTCATTGATTTTTATATTATAAAAAATTTCTTTTTCAATATCATTAATATTTTCATTGAATAACCTATCAAATTTTTTTGATAGGAAATGATCTACAAACATATCTGAAACAATTCCTTTGTATATTCCGAATTTTTCTTTTAATAGTTCATTTAAAAAATTTTCTTCTCTGTCTGAAATACTGTCTACTATTCTATGAAGAACAACTCCTTCTTTTAATCCGGCAGGAAGAGTTATTTTTGTTATAAGTCCTTTATAAAAATCTCCTGTAAAATTTCCATACAAAGTCTCTTTATTATTTTTTCTGTCAACTTCAAAAGAAATCATTGAATGCCCTAAAAAATTCATTTTATCCCCCTATAATCTTATTTATTCAAGGTTTAGCTTTTCTTTTTTCAGCTTTGCAAGTCCTGCAAGAGATGTCTCTTTATAATTAGAATGAAGATCCTTTCCTGTTTCAAGCATTGTTTCCACAACTTCATCTAAGGAAATAAGATGACTACTTCCCGACATAAGACTGTACTGAGCACAGTCTACTGCCTTAGCTGCGTATATAGCGTTTCTTTCAATGCACGGTATCTGTACGTATCCCAACATCGGATCACAAGTCATTCCCAAACAGTGTTCCATTGCTATTTCTGCCGCATATTCTATTTCGGCTATATCCGCTCCCATTATATACGCCACCATTCCCGCTCCCATAGAACAAGCTACTCCCACTTCTCCCTGACAGCCCACTTCCGCTCCGGAAATTGAAGCATTCTGTTTATAAATATTTCCTATTACTCCGGCTACTGCCAATGACTTTAAAATTTTCTCTTCAGATAAATCATTTTCTTGTTGAAAAGTTTTAAGCAATGCGGGAATTAATCCTGAAGCTCCACATGTA
Source organism: Leptotrichia sp. OH3620_COT-345 (assembly GCF_003932895.1). NCBI lineage: Bacteria > Fusobacteriati > Fusobacteriota > Fusobacteriia > Fusobacteriales > Leptotrichiaceae > Leptotrichia > Leptotrichia sp. OH3620_COT-345. The sequence goes on from NZ_RQYW01000001.1 coordinate 148,908, forward strand.
GGAGCAGTTACTACTTTTCCCGCACTTGCATTTTCTTCTGAAACTGCCAACGCATAAGAATATACTTTTCCTTTAAAATCTTTAAAAGGAGAATTCAGATATTTTTCATAAAATTTTTTGGCTTTTCTTTCCAGTTTGAGCTGGCCGTGTAAATATCCTTCAGCATTTAACCCTCTATAAACAGCTTCATCCATTGCTTCCCAAATTTTTTTCAGATAATTCCATATTTCTTTACCTTCATATGTTTCAACATATTCAGGAAGAGTTATTTTTTCCTTTTCACAATAATCCATTATTTCTTTAAAATTTTTCTGAGGATAAATATGCTCTACATTTTCATTTTTGCTTAAAGTTTCCCCTTCCGTTTCTTCAACTATAGTTCCGCCCCCTACAGAAAAAAACAATGATTCTTCCAGTAAATTCTCAAATTCCTTATCATTTTTCTCATAAACTGAAAATTTTACTGCATTTGTATGAAAATCATATACAACTTCAGACATAAATACAACTTCCACATTATCTTTTCCAAAACTCTGCAATGTTTCTCTTATAATGTAATCTGTCAGATGACCCTTTCCTGTAGCTGCTAAGCTTCCATAAAGTTCCACTCTGTATCTTAAATCAATTCCATATTTTTCTTCGGATCTTTTTCTAAACAGTGAAGCAGCCCTTTCAGGACCCATAGTATGGCTGCTTGAAGGTCCGTTTCCAATTTTATAAAATTCTCTCAATGTTTCCACATGAATTCCCTCCGATTTTATATTACACTTTATATATTATATAATAATTATATAATATTTTTCCTTTTTTTTAAATATTATTTTGAATAATATCCGAATTTTTAGGTATAAAATACGTTTTATTTATTTTTTTCTTTAAAATTTAAATTTTTATTGTAAATATATTACCAATTTTTCTGACAAATTTCCCGTTAAATTAAACTATTTCTCCTTTAAATTTTTACAAATACATCACATGTTTTATTCAGTAAAAATATAATTTAAGGCTGTCCATAAACAGAAAATTATTTTTAAACTATATACACTGAACATTCTTTAAATTACAAACTGTTTTTTCAAACTTTATAAATTATAGAATTACAAATATATAAATTAAATATACTTTCAATTTATGAAACAGCCCTGTGTTTTATCTATTTTTAAAAATAGAATTTTATATTTAAATATTTTTTGGATAATACTTATTTATCTATTATTTTATACTGAAAAGTCTTTCTTGAAATTTCACTAATGCTTCCACTTATAAAATATTACACTCTCTATTCTCAGGAGTAGTTATGAATCTATTTTCATCATTATATCTGCTCTGTATATTCCGACAAATTTCTCCAAAGACTCAAATATGACTAAAATATAAACACCCGTTTCTTCACCGTTTTCACTTATTGTTTAGGGAATATCCCTATAATTTAACAGATATCTAAATCTATAATCAGGATAATTTTTCTGTCTATTTTTATATGAATTTCTTTTTTCAAATAAAATATATAATTTTTTATATCCGTCAAATTTTTTTTAAATTTATAGGTTTATTTTTTTTATTTCTCATAATCTAAAAAACATCGAAATTTTAAAAACTTAAATTTTAAAATTATACTTAATTTTTATTAAATGATAATGTTAAATATCATGAAAAATTGAACCTATATCTTAAAACTCTATATTTCAAATGTTTTTTAATTTTCCTGTTCTGAAATATTATCAACTTTTCAGATATTCAGATATATCGATATAATCTTAAAGTAGACTTATCTATTATTTTTTTATTTATTTTTCATCATCCGTAAATTCAAATCCCTGCTTTTCCATAGTAGATTTAATTTTGTTATATCTTATCTGCTTATATGCATTAGATACATTTTCTTTATAAGACGGAAGATGATTCAGATTATTTTCGGCTTTCCATTCATCATAGATTATTTCAAATTTATCTACACCTTTTTTTGACTTTTCACTGTCATATTTCTCATCAAATGAAAAACTTTCAAAAGGTACTCTGGGTTTAGGACTTTTCAATTTATTTTCCTGTGGAACTCCTATAGTTGTTCCTAAAATAGGAAATACATGTTCAGGTAAATTAAACATTTCTATAAATATTTCAGGATTAAGTCTAAGTCCACCTATTGCAGTCGTTCCGTATCCTAATGATTCTGCTGCTGTCTGAATTGTACTTAACATAATACCTGCATCCACGGCTCCTACAAGTATCCCGTCTGCCGATTTAGGTCCGAAATGCTTATTTCCTAAACTTTTTGCGGCATATGTACCTCTATAATAATCTATTAATATTAAAATAAATACATCTGCGGTTTCCACCTGTTTCTGTCCTCCCGACAATTCAGCTATTTTTTTAATAGTTTCCTTATCTCTTATAACTATTAATGATGTCTGCTGTCCATGAACGGAATTCGGGTATCTTTGAGCTGTTTCTAAAATCAGCTTCAAATCTTCTTCTTTCACTTTTTCTCCTGTAAACTCTCTTACAGATCTTCTATTTTTTAGTTGCTTTATTATTTCATTCATGTATAATCATCTCCTAATATTTTGATATTCAATATAATATCATATATTGAACTATTATTCAATAGTCTTTGAATTATTCTTTGATATTTGAAATAAAAATGGTATAATTAGTACAATAAATAACTACAAAATAAAATTTAAGTTTCAGTTAAAATACGATATGATATTTAATAAAATCAAAAATTTTTATAACTTGAAAGTATAATATAAATTAAAAAATTTGAAACTTATTTTTATTTTTTTATTTCAAATAAAAATTAATATAATGTACTCAATCAAAGAAAAATATTAAAATCCTGTGTGAATTTTACTTTATATATGAAAGGAAGAATTATGACAAAATTAAAGTTTATTTTTTTTAATATATTTATTTTTTTATTTCTTTTATCCTGCGTATCTCTACCCCAAGGACTTTCTTACAAATCCAAAATATATAATGCAGACAATGTTGATTTCTACTATGATTTAACATATAAGAAAAATGGAAAAATACAATATGAAAGACAAATATGGGAACAGGCATACAACATACTTGATAACGCTAAAGAATTTTTTCTTATGGATATTTTTGTATTTAATGACTTTTTGGGAAAGGGAGTAAAAGAAAAACTTGAACCTTTAAACATTGCTGAAGAATTTTCAGAAAAAATTCTCGAAAAAAGAAAAAAAGACCCCAATGTGGAAATTTATCTTATTCTCGACGAAAGTAATACTTTTTATGGGGCTTTTGATAATAAAACCCATAAAAAACTTGAAGAAGCAGGAGTTAAAATCGGATATGTAGATTTGGCAAAACTAAGAGATCCTATGCCTGTTTATTCTACTCCCTGGAGATTATTTATAAGACCTTTCGGAAATCCTAAAAATAAAGGAAAGATTAAAAATCCCGTTTATGAAGGTACCGATAAAGTCACTGTAAGAAGTATTCTCAGAGCATTAAATGCCAAGGCTAACCATAGAAAATTAATTATGAATGAAAATACAGCTATGTTGACTTCTGCCAATCCTCATGCTGAAGGTTCAAAACATTCCAATGTAGCTTTCAAATTTTCTTCTCCAATTTTAAAAGAGATATATTCTTCCGAACAAGCGGCAGCTAAAATTACAAAGTCTGACGGAAGCCTGAAACAGCATCTTCCTAACAGAGATTTCAGTAAAATTCCTATATCCGATAATACTAAAATTAGACTACAGTACTTTACTGAAGGACAGACAGCTGCTGATATTTCCAAAGAACTTTCACTTACGACAATAGGAGATAAAATAATAATTGCACAGTTTTTTCTGGCTGACAGAGGAATTATAAACGATATTAAAAAAGCAGCTAAAAGAGGTGCAGATATTCAGGTTATACTCAATAATTCCAATGCAGGAGTACCAAATAAAGCAGCTGCTGGAAATCTTATGAAATATGCAAGAAAGCATAATTATAAAATTGAAATAAAATTTTATAATAAAGGTGAGGAAATGTATCATGTAAAAATGCTTTCTATCCTAAAAAAAGACTATATAATTACTTACGGAGGTTCTACAAATTTTACAAGAAGAAATATGAGAAATTATAATCTTGAAAATGAAATAAAAATCATTTCAACATATGATCAAAATATTTCTAAAAATATTTTAGATTACTATGACAGACTATGGACTAACAAAGATGGGGATTTTACTTTACCTTATGAACAACATAAAAATGAAAAAATTACTAATGATTTACTTTTCAGATTTATGGAAATTAACGGTTTCGGGATATTTTGATTTTAAAGTTCAGTTTAATTTATACTGTTCCTGTTTTTCTTTATTTTTTGTTACTTAATTTTTATCTTCTAATTTAAAACTAAATTTTTTAAATAATTTTTGCAAAATAAAAAATGTCACTTTTCAACTCTCACAAAGTGACATTTTTATTTTTCTTGTTTGGTTAAAACTGAATTTTCTACATTTCAAATTATAATTTATTAAATTATACATTATTTATATCTTCAACACTTTCAATATTAATTACTTCAATTTCTTTATTAATTTTTTTTATAAGTCCTGCCAAAACTTTACCCGGACCTACTTCATATATTTTATTTACTCCATTTTCAGCTAATACTGTTATTGTATCTACCCATTTCACAGGACCGAAAGTCTGTCTATACAGTTCTTCTTTCAATTCATCAGATGTATTCAATATTTTTGTAGTTGTATTTGCAATAACGGGAATTTCAGGATTATTCCATGAATAATTTTTAAATTCTTCTTTCAACTGTTCAGCAACAGGTTTCATAAGTGAAGAATGAAAAGGTCCTGATACAGCCAAAGGAATAACTCTTTTAGCACCTTTTCCTTTAAAAATCTCAATATTGTTTTCAACAGCTTCCTTTTCTCCTGCAATCACTGTCTGCTTAGGCTCATTATAATTTACGGCTTCCACTATGCCACTTATTTCTTCACACACTTTTTCAACCTCATCTGAAGAAAGTCCTAACACTGCCGCCATTGCTCCTTCCACACGGGCATTACCCATAATTTCACCTCTTGCGGAAATTAATTTTAAAGTTTCCGTCTCATTTAAAACACCGGCTGCATAAAGAGAACTGTACTCTCCTAAGCTATGTCCTGCAACATAATCAGGTATTATTCCTTTATCTTTCAGAAGTTTTGTAAATACTACTGAAAGAAGTGCTATTGCAGGCTGAGCATATTTAGTATCTTTCAATTCTTCTTCTGTTCCTTCAAACAAAACTTTTTTTATATTTTTATTTTCTATATTTTCAAATATTCTGTCAATTATTTTTTTTGTTTCATCATTTACTTCATCATATAACTTTTTTCCCATTTCTGCATATTGAGTGCCTTGACCGGGAAATACAAATGCTATTTTTGACATTACTCCTCCTTATTTTACTTCTTCAGCATCAACTATTTCTTCTTTGTTTTCTTTATTTTCTTCAGCGGCTTCTGAAGGTTTGAATGCTTTTTTATCCTTTTTAGGTTTTCCTACATTTGTTTCTTTAAACCCTAAAGTAACAAGAACTATACCTCCGATAAGTGTCAATATAGGCAATCCTTTTGTAAAATATTCACCAAGGAATTGCTGAAAATACAGATAAAATCCTATTGCCAATACAAACCATCCAAGTTTGCTTTTCTTAACAATGAAAAATACTCCTATCAGTATTAATATCATCTGATAATTGAAAATATATTTCATCACACTTTCAGATAAAAAATCGGGAAATAATGTTTGAATACCGTAAAATATACTCAAAAGAATTATAACCGTTCCCCATAATAATTTTTTATTCATCTGATTCACCCTCTCATATATTTAATTTTAATTTAATTTCCATTTATTTTGACCACTCAAACAATACTGAACCGTAAGTTAAACCGCCTCCAAATCCAACAGCTACCAATTTATCACCTTTTTTCAGCCTACCTTCTTTATTAGCCTCATCAATTGCAATAGGTATTGTTGCTGCAGAAGTATTTCCATATTTCTGGAGATTTACATAAAATTTATCCATCGATTGTTTAAATCTCTTAGCTATGGATTCTATAATTCTTATATTTGCCTGATGAGGAATAAATAAATCTACATCGTCTGCTGTTATATTTCCTTGTTCTAAAACATTTTCCACTGTTTCAGGGAAAACTTTTACCGCAAATTTAAAAATTTCTCTTCCATTCATTTGCATATATATTTCTTTGTTTTTTATTGTTTCTATACTTACAGGTTTTCTTGATCCTCCTGAAGGTATCATGAGTTCACACGCTCCCGAACCGTCTGCCACAAGATTCGAAGCTATGAATCCTCCACTATCCGTTTCTCCTAAAACAACGGCACCGGCTCCGTCACCAAATAAAATACATGTACCTCTATCTTCCCAGTCAATAGTTCTTGTCATTGCCTCAGCTCCGATAACAAGAACTTTTTTATATATTCCTGCTCTAATAAAGCTGTAACCTGTAGTATAAGCATAAACAAAACCTGTACATGCCGCCGAAAGATCAAAAGCCGCTGCTCTGATTCCCAATCTGTCCTGTACTATTGCCGCCGTAGATGGAGTAACATGATCAGGAGTCATTGTCGCTACAATTATCAACTCTATTTCATCTTTATTTATTCCTGCATCTTCTATGGCACTTTTTGCAGCTTTATAAGCCAAATCCGATGTGGCCTCATCTTCTGCTACAATTCTTCTTTCTATTATTCCGGTTCTGGTTCTTATCCATTCATCATTAGTATCAACCATTTTTGCAAGATCATCATTTGTTAACACTTTTTCGGGTAAATAAGACCCTGTTCCCAATATTCCTATTTTCATTTATTCACCTCAGTTATTTATTATTTGTTTTATAACACTGTCATTATATAATTAATTATCTCAGAAATTCTTATGCATGTAAGTATTATTGCTAAAATAGTAAACATAATAAGAATTTTTAAAATAAAAATTACTTTTCCAAATATTATTTCATTATTCAAAACTTTCTTTTCAGTATTTAACATCATCTTTATATTTTCAAATATTTTTCCCAGCTGAAATCCTGTAATTAAAAATAAAACTCCTTCTATAACAGTAAAAATAACACTCTGATAACTTACTTCAATATTTAATAAAGCTTCTTTTCTTATATTTAAAACTAGCTGAAATGAACCCAAAGCTTTCCAATACATTAAAAAACTTAATATTCTTAATATTTTTTGGATAAAATTTATATTTTTATCTGTTTCTTTATCAGATTTCAAAAATATTCTATTTATTTTACTATTGTCAAATGCATCTTCTTTCATATTTCTCTCCTATCTATGCATATTATTATATATTAAAAAGAATGTGTATACTAAATTTATAGAATATCCTGTTAATATATAACTGACTGCTGCTTTTAATATTAACGAAACTTCTTTGTTAACAAAATTTCTCAACATATTTTCATCTTCATTTTCTGAAAAATTCTGAAGAGTATTTTTAAATTTTATAATTTTTAAAGCCAATATAATATTTATACCTCCAAATAAAATATTTGTAATTGCAAGAATAAAATCTTCCATCCAAAAAATTCCCATGGCAAAAATAAAATATAAACTCCCCATTATAATTTTTAAAATTCCTAATACATTAAGCAGTTTTTCAATAAATTTTATATTTTTTCTTACTTTACCGTTTATCTCAAATATTATATTTTGTGATTTTTCGCTTTCTGAATTTTCTGAAACAGGTTGTTTTTCCGTTTCTGAAGATTCAAAATCTTTTTCCATAAATTCTCCTTTTTTAAGGATTTAGATATTATGAAGTTTACCATAAAAAACTAAAAATTACAATTTATAATCACTCTTTTTAATAATTTTTATACAAAAAAAGCAAGACTGCTTTATCTTGCTTCACTATTATTCAGAATCAGCTACGGAACTTTCGGATTCCAGTACTTGTCTACCTCTGTATACTCCAGTTTCCAAATTTAATCTATGAGGTCTTCTCACTGTTCCATCAGCTTCAACTATTATATTAGGTGCTTTGATTGAATCATGTGCTCTTCTCATGTTTCTCTTCGCTTTAGAAGTTCTTTTCTTAGGTACTGCCATTATTATCGACTCCTTTCCAATAATTTTGGTATATAATAAGCATTATTCCTAAATACTGCTCTTTAAAATTACTATAATACAAGATATTATAATAAATAACTTATTATTTGTCAAGGAAAAAAAGTGAAATCCGATTTTTTTAGAAAAATATTTGACAAAAAATTTCTCTTAAACTTATTTAACAAAAACTGACAACTTAAATTTTGTGGTGCAAAAATTTTTATTTTTCTTCCCGTTTTTGAATTATAATTATATATTCATGTTTTGTATTAAATTTTGATTCTTTTATTTTGTTAATTGTTTCATCTGATACATCATTTTTAACTGTTATTATACAAATAAAATTTTCCGTTTTCTTACTGTCAAAGACTCTTCCTGCCTGAATATCTAAAATGTCAGTTTTATAATCCTTATATAATATATTTTCTATTTTTTCAAGTTCTTCATCAAATTTTATACTTTTACTTTCATTTGTTTTTATCGCTTCTTTTTTAAGATAACTTGATAATTCTTGAGCTGTCAGATATTTATTATCTGATAACTGTTTTATAATGAGATTATAATTATTCAGTTTATATTTGAATAACTTTTTTTCTAAATTTTCAATATTTTCTTTAGATAAAATGTCTCCTACTACTCTGAAACTGATTATTTTTTCAGCATTATTTATATTTCTGTCAAACACATAATGATTTTTCAGTTCAGTATTTATAAACTGATTGATATATGTCTGCTGATAAGATTCCTTTACTAATATAGAAGCTGTATAAATACTCGGAACAACTACTAAAAATGTAATAACATAAAATATTACTTTCTGCCTGAATGACGACTCTTTCGCCATTTTTCCATAATAAATCTTTACTCCTATAAAAGTTGAAGTCATAATACAGAACAGGTTTATTATAAATAAATAACCCGCTCCAAAAACAATTGAAAAATTACTTTGAGAAAATCCATAACCTACAACACATAGGGGAGGCATTAAAGCAGTCGCAATAGCAACTCCCGGTGTAACATTTCCACCATCTTTTTTGGCTTTACCTATTACTCCTGCAATCCCTCCGAATGCTGCAATTAAAACATCCCATAAAGTCGGTGATGTCCTGCTTATAATCTGCTCAGTCGCTTCTGATATCGGAGTAAGGATAAAATAAAAAGTTGAACTTGCGACACTTATTAAAATAAATAATAGTAGCTGATATAAAAATTTATATGTCAGTTTAACATCTCCTTTTGATAAGCCTAATCCTATACCCTGTATAGGAGACATGAGAGGCGAAATAAGCATTGCACCTATAATAACCGCAATAGAGTTTGTATTTAACCCTACTGATGCGATTATTATGGCACAACTTAATATAAGAAAAGTTTCTTTTGAAACATCTACTTCGTCCATAATATTTTTTTCAAGAATTTTGTACCTTGCGTTTTTATGATTTTCATTCATCTATTTTCCTCATTTCCATATTACTTCAAATTTTTTATAACTTAAATATATATTATATTAAATCAATAAATACTAAGTTATATTGTATTTTTAAAATATTTTTTTAAACAGATATTCCGTTTTTTATAAAAGTTATTCTCCGAACTAAAAGATAAATATTTAAATAAATATTTTCTATCAGGCAAAAACATTAAAAATTGATCGCATACCGAAAATAAATTAAGTCATGTGATCAAACACCTCATAAAAATCTGTTTTCTTTAATAAAATTAAATTAAACAGGTGAATACATTTTATTATAAACAAACAGAATACAATAAACTGTACAATCAACACCGTAAGAAAAAAACATTTCCTATTAATCTTGCCCATATATAACCTAAAGAAGTAATTATTATTAATAAATAATGATTTGTTATATAAATTTCTTAACCCAATTATCCAAAAAAATCATTTGTTCTTCTGTATGAAACCAATGCTCTCAATTATTCATAACTGTTATATTTGCACCAATCTTATTTACAAAATTCATCATTGTTTCCAAAGAAGTCATATTATCATTCTCTGCATAAAGAATGTTAGTCGGTGTATTCCAAGTTATCGGATTTTTTCTAACATAAGAAAGATATTCCCAAAATAAAAGCTCTCCAAAGGATGTTGTAATTACTTTTTCTTTATACAGTTCTTCCTCTGATATATTTGAACAGTTCATCATATTCAAAATTAATTTTTCCATATCTACAATTGGCGAAATAAACATAGCTTTTTTGATAGATTTGTCCGCCAATGACAGCATAGAATAATAAGCGCCTATACTATTTGCTATTAACAAAACTTCACTATATTGAGAGTTTATATGATCAAAAAATTTTAAAAATTCTATTTTAATTTCCCAAGGAAATTCTGATTTATAATTAAATTCTATAACTTCATATTCATCACTAAAAAATTTTTTATATCGATCAGCTTCTCTCCCGTTTCCACCTTTACCATGTATGTATATAACAGCATTTTTCATTCCAATTACCTCGATAAATTCTAATTTTAACTGTATTATAAAAGATTATACAATATTTATTAATTACAGTAAAGTATATTATTTATATATATTATTTGTTATTTATAATAAAAAAATTTTTTTAATTCTTTGATTTTCTAAACAAAAAAATTAAAATTTTATTATTAATATAATTCATAATTGACTACAATATTTATTTTATTATATAATGTCACATATTAAAAAGTTATCTTCTAATCAAGACAACTGAAAATGAAAGAAAGAGGTAATTATGGAAAACGCTATGAAAGTATTCGGAGAAAATGTGTTCACCGAAAGTAATCTGAAAAAAAGGGTTCCTAAAAGTGTATTCAAGGAATTTGAAGCTTCGCAATTGGGAGAAGCCCGTTTATCAAAAGAATCTGCTGATGTTATTGCAAATGCTATTAAAGATTGGGCTACAAAAAGAGGAGCTACACATTATTGCCATTGGTTTCAACCTTTGACAGACTTAACAGCTGAAAAACACGATTCATTTTTAGAACCTACAGGAGATAAAGATGTTATTTATAAATTTTCAGGAAGAAGTCTGATTAAAGGAGAATCCGATGCTTCATCATTTCCTAACGGAGGATTGCGAAGTACATTTGAAGCAAGAGGATACACAGTATGGGATACAAGTTCATATCCTTTTATAAGAGAAAATAAAAATGGGACTACGCTATATATCCCTACTGCATTTATTTCTTTCAGCGGACAGGCTCTTGATAAAAAAGTCCCACTATTGCGATCAATGAATGCTGTAGGGAAACAAGCGTTAAGAATATTAAAAGTTTTGGGAAATACTACTACTAATCATGTATTTAATACTTTAGGCATTGAACAGGAATATTTCCTTGTAAGAAGAGATTTATTTGAAAGTAGGGAAGACTTATTACTGACAGGAAGAACATTGTTCGGAGCACCTGCACCTAAAGGACAGGAATTAAGCGATCATTACTACGGTAGAATAAAAAATAAAGTTATAAATTTTATGAGTGATGTAGATGTTGAATTATGGAAATTAGGTATTCCTTCTAAAACCAGACATAATGAAGTAGCTCCTAATCAGTTTGAAGTTGCTCCATTATTTTCAAGAGCAAACCTTGCCTCAGATCAAAATCAGATAATAATGGAAACTATTGAAAAAACTGCACTAAAACATGAACTGGTCGCTCTTCTTCATGAAAAACCATTTACGGGAGTAAACGGCTCGGGAAAACATAACAATTGGTCTTTAGGAACTGATGACGGAAAGAATCTGTTCAGTCCCGGAAAAGATCCTAAAAATAACAGACAATTTCTTTTATTCATTTCTTCAGTAATAGAAGCCGTAGACAGATATTATCCTTTGCTAAGAGGAGTAACTGCTTCTGCTACAAATGATCATAGACTTGGAGGACATGAAGCCCCTCCTGCTATAATATCCATTTTTCTTGGAGATGAATTAACAGATATTCTTGAAAATATTGCATTAGGTAAAAATAAACCTGTCGGAGGAGTCGGATCTTTAAATTTAGGAATTGAAGGTGTTCTACCTACTTTAAATACCGATTCAGGAGACAGAAACAGAACTTCCCCTTTTGCTTTTACAGGAAATAAATTTGAATTCAGAATGCCCGGTTCAAGTTCCACACCCGCAACTACCGCCGCAGCAATAAATTCCATTGTTGCCAAAGTTCTGAGTGAATATGCCGATAAACTTGAAAGCTCTGATAATATTGATACAACAGTCATTGAAATTATTTCAAATACTTATAAAAATCATGGAAGAATTATATTTAACGGAAACGGATATGGAGATGAATGGGCTAAAGAGGCTGAAAAAAGAGGATTAACGAATATAACTTCATCAAATGAAGCATTAAGGGCATTAATTGCACCTGAAATTGTAAATATGTTTGAAGAAACGGGAATGGTTACAAAAGCGGAAGCGGAAGCCCGTTATATTGCTTATGCTGAAAGATATGTAACACAATTGACGATTGAGTCCAGAGTTCTAATTGATATTGCCAATAAACATATACTGCCTAATGCTGTTAAATATGCCAATATTTTAGCCGATAATATAAATAAAACAGAAAAATTCGGCAAAGAATTTGTAAGTGAACAGGAAGAGCTTTTAAAATTCTTACTGACTAATATTAATCTTTTAAGAAAAGAAATAAAGTCTCTGGAAGCAGGCATAGAAACAGTAAAATCTGAAAAAGATCTTTCAAAGCAGACTGATTTAGCTGCCGATAAATTAGTTTCAGGATTAAAAGCACTTAGAAATCCTTGTGATGAAATTGAAAAAATAACCGATTATTCCACTTGGAAGCTACCTACTTATAAAGCATTGTTATTTAAGTTATAATATAATTATAAATATAGATTTAAAAGAAAGCAGCTCTGATTTTTTAGGCTGTTTTTTCTTTATATATAACTTCTTCCATTATTTTCAATTTATTTTTAAAATAGTCTCATTCCATTTTCACTTAAAATAAAAAATTTATTTTCCTCTTGAAATTTTTTTATAAATATGATAATCTAATGTAGTTGAGCGAGTGTGGTGAAACGGTAGACACGCTGTTTTCAGGGAGCAGTGGACTTAGTCCGTGTGGGTTCAAATCCCACCACTCGCACCATAAAATTTCTTATAGTAAAGTATTAAAATTAATTTATGCAATAATTTTTTAATACTTTTTTATTGTACAAATAATTTTTTAAAAAGCTTTAATTCTTTCTAATTAATAATAAAAATTATAACAGATAAAATATAAAAACATTTGATTTAATTACAAGCTGTTGTCATTTTTAACTATACAAAAAGAAAAGTTTTTTCTATCTTAAATTTTAAAAGTTTATAATTGATATCTTTACTTAAAAATTTGATTTCAATGGATTATAAGATTTATCAATTATCCCTTTTCATAAAAAATAAAAAGAATAACGATAAGAAAAAATTGTCATCATGGTTTTAATATCAATATTCTATAAATTCTTTCAACTTTAATGTAATATCATTTTTGTAAATAAAAAATAAACAGTATTAATGTCACTGTCTATTTTTATATTTATCAGTTTTTTGAATTTTCGTACTTCTTTCTTTCAATTCCACTTAAATATTTCTTTCTTAATCTTATATTATTTGGTGTTATTTCCACTAACTCATCATCGGCAATATATTCTAAAGCCAATTCCAGAGTAAATTCTTTAGGTGGAGCCAGTTTCAACGCATCGTCACTTCCTGCTGCTCTCATATTTGTGAGCTTTTTTCCTTTACATACATTTACTATAAGGTCATTTTCTCTTGAGTGCTCACCGACTATCATTCCTTCATACACTTCAATCCCCGGACCGATAAACAGTATTCCTCTCGGCTGGAGATTATTTAATGAGTATCCTATACTTGTTCCCTGCTCTAAAGCAATAAGTACTCCTTTCCTTCTTCCGGTAATATCTCCTTTATAGGGTTCATATTCAAAAAATGAATGGTTCAATATTCCTGTTCCTCTTGTTTCAGTTAAAAATTCATTTCTGAATCCGATAAGTCCACGTGACGGTACTTTGAACTCCAACCTTGTATATCCGTCACTTCCCTGAACCATATTCAGCATTTCTCCTTTTCGCAGCCCTATTTTTTCAATGACTACTCCGACAAATTCATCAGCAACATCTATTATGGCAAGTTCAACAGGTTCCATTTTTGTACCGTTTTCTTCTTTATAAATAACTTCCGGTTTCGATACTGCCACCTCATACCCTTCACGCCTCATATTTTCAAGTAATATGGATAATTGGAGCTCCCCTCTACCTTTTACTATGAAAGCATCAGGAGAATCTGTCATTTCAAGTCTCATACTTACATTATGATTTACCTCTTTTGTCAGTCTTTCCAGAAGATTTCTTGAAGTAATATATTTACCATCTTTTCCTGCAAAAGGAGAATCATTTACTATAAATGTCATTGCCAATGTAGGTTCATCTATGTCTATTAACGGTAAAGCACGCGGATTTTCCCTTTCAGAAACAGTCTCCCCTATATCTATTTTATCAATTCCCGCAATCGTAATAATATCTCCTACACCTGCTTCTTCCATTTCTATTTTTTTTAGTCCGTCATAACCGTAAATTCTCGAAATTTTACTATTTACAAGTTCTCCATCTCTTTTTATTAATACAATATCCTGATTTCTCCTTACTTTTCCGTTGTAAATTCTTCCTGTTCCTAATTTCCCCACATACTCATCATATTCAGTATTTGTAATAAGAATTTGAAGAGGTTCGTTTTCATCTCCATCGGGTTCATCTACATATTTTAAAATCATGTCGTATAATGGTTTCATATCTTTGTTTTCATCTTCAATATTAATTTTAGCAAATCCATTTTTTGCTGATGCGTATACTACCGGAAAATCAAGTTGCAAATCATTTGCTCCCAAATCTACAAATAAATCAAATACTGTATCTACAACTTCATCAGGATTGGAATTAGGTCTGTCTATTTTATTAATTACGACAATCGGTCTAAGTCCATGTTCAAGTGCTTGCTTCAAAACGTATTTTGTTTGAGGCATAACCCCTTCAAAAGCATCCACAAGTAACAACACCGAATCTACCATTTTTAATATTCTCTGTACTTCTCCACCAAAATCGGCATGCCCCGGTGTGTCCACTATATTAATTTTATATCCGTTATAATGAATTGAAGCATTTTTAGAAAAAATAGTTATTCCTCTTTCTCTCTCTAGATCATTACTGTCCATTATTCTTTCACTTACTTTTTCATGCTCTGCAAATGTTCCTGCCTGCTTTAATAACGCATCTACTAAAGTAGTTTTTCCATGATCAACATGGGCGATAATCGCTATATTTTTTATTTTATTACTCATTCTTGCTCCTTTATTTATTTCATAGGTGTTATTATAGCATAATTCAGAAAAACTGAAAACTTATTTTTACATAATAAATAAAGAAATTTAATATCAATACTGATTTGATTATTTAATTTTTATTTTTCCAAAAAATATAACAAAACAAAAAACTTTACGTTTTCACATAAAATTTACCGTTTTGTTATTAATCTGATACACATATATTCTATTATTTTTTCAAATCTCCGATATTCAAAAGTTTTCCGAAAAAATTTGAATTATGTCGATTAGAAAAACATCTGTCTAAACATATTAAGTTTACTATTTTTCAAATTCAATGAATATTTTTGAGAATTTAAAAATTTTGTAGTCGATAGACAAAGTATAAATGCACTAATAAATATTCAGAGAAAAAATCACTTTTTGTTTTTATCTTCAGTAAATACAGCTTTTTTCAATATTTCTTCAGGAATTTTTATTTTTAACATTTCCATATTTTTTCTGTTTATTTCTATTTTAAGATTTTTTATTGTTTCAATAGGAATATTCGCAGGTTTTTTTCCATTTTTCAATATTTCCACTGCTATTTCTCCTGCTCTATAACCTAGGTCATAATCAGTCGTTCCCTGAGAAATCAATCCTCCTCTATCGGAATAAACGTCACTTGTAGCAAATACAGGTATTCCTGCATTATTTAGAATATCAAGTAATGTAGGAAAATATGAAGAAATTGTATTATCCTGTATTGCGTAGTAAATATCAACCTGCTTTGAAATTATATTTGCCGCTGCAACAAGTTCCGTACCATTTGTTATAGCTTTTTCAAGTATTTGAAATCCTTTTTCAGGGGCCAGTTTCTTTAAATTATTTAATTCGGAAACTGAATTTTGTTCAGATGAATTATAAATTATACCGATTTTTTTTACTTTTGGAAACACCTGTTTCATTAACTCAAGATTTTCATTAATTGGAGCAGCTCCACTTGTTCCTGTAATATTTTCAACGCCTTCCAAGCCGGCTCCTTTAGGATCTGTAACTGCGGCTATGACAATAGGAATATCCTTTATCTGATTTTTTGCTGCTTGTGATGTCGGTGTAGTAATTGTATACACTAAATCTTTTTTATCTGCTGAAAATTGCTGCATTATTAATGTTTGTGTAGGGATTTCACCGTTTGCTGTTCTGTCATCAAATTCCGATTCTATTCCTGATTTTATCAAAGCATCTTTAAACCCTTGTTTAGCAGAATTTAATGCCGGATGATCAATTATCTGTGATATCCCGATTTTATAAACTTTTTTCTCAACTTGAGTTTTCTCAACTTTTTTTTCTTTCTTGTTTCCATTTCCTCCACATGATAGTAACATGCCTCCTAACATACCGAATAACAGTACACCTCTCATAATTGTTTTCATCTGAATTTCCTCCTTAAATAATTTTATTTTTTAATTATAACATATTTCATTATATATTTCTATCAAAAATATATTTTGTTAATTTTTGATTTTTAATTTTTAATATTATATAATATTTATAACTTATTTTTATATTTATCTTCATATATATTTATTTTTATACTTGTATTATTTTTCCTCTAATATCTTTATTATTTTTTCTATTTATCCTGAAAACATAGGATAATTTTTTACTCTTTTTTTACAATAAATAAATCATCTCCTGAAATTTCAGCTAAAAATATATTCTCTATACTTTCAATTCCTTTTTCATTTAGTTTTTTCACCAACCACCTTATATCTTTTCCTACATGTTCCAAATTACTTTCTATAATTTTTCCTTCAGCAATTAACATTATTCCAAGATTATCTTCTTTTTTTATTATGGTAATCTGACCGTTGGATTCCGTAAACGCTTCCTCAATATCTGAAACTTTATAAACACCTTTCATTCTTAGCTTAGTATAAAAATCTAAAATTGACATACTTGCTTTAGCAAAATTTTCTGTCGCCATTTTTCCATCTTTTACTAAAGTTATTATTTGACCATCAATTATATTTTTCATTTCCGTACTCGTATTTTTAAGAAAATTTATAGCAGTCATAAGTAAACCCCATATTAATAAAACCATTAAAAATTGAACTATTGTTATGGAAGGATTATATATTACTCCTCCTATAATTCCTCCAAGAACATAATTCCCTATTTGATCTCCTGTTGATAAAGGAGCAAGCTGACCTTTTCCATTTAAATTCATAAATAGAACAAGTGCTGAAAAACCTATTGTCAATTTTATTGCCATAGATATTATAAACGGCATTTTTACTCTCCTTTCATTTTTCATTATTTATCAAATATCTTTATTTCATCAACATAAGGAACTTTCATTTCTTCAACAAGTATAGTTCCGTCAACCCAATGTATTTGATAAAATTTGTCTCTAATTTTATAAACGGTATGTTCGGTTATCTGTTTTGTATTTACACATATTTCATCTTCGGATACATGAAATTTTTTTGATAATCCCCTAACAACACTTGCCATATTTTTATATATTTTCTCCTGATCATTTTGTAATTGATATTCACTCATTTTTGATAATCCGAATAATAATACCAAAATAAGAACCAGTAAACTCAATTGTTTTTCTTTCAATGTAATACTTCCTTTGAACCATCTTGATAAAACAAAGACTAAAAACAATAGTATGATAAATAAACCAAAAAAAAAAATAATTTATCGGTTATTAATCTACTGTTTTCAAGATAAATATGATTGTAAAATTCCATAATGCCTCCTTCTTTCTACATTTAATTTTTAAGTACATATTATTTTATTATAAAATATAAAAAATTTGAATATTATATATTTTAAATGTAAATAAAAAAAGAGATGATCTGATAAACATACATCTCTTTTTTAATTCATTATTTTCCTTTTGCCACTTTATCAGCTAATTTTTTACCTACTTTAAATTTAACCACTTTCTTAGCAGCTATTTTTATTTCTTTACCTGTCTGAGGATTTCTACCTTTTCTCGCAGCTCTTTTTTGAACTCCGAAAGTTCCCCATCCGACAAACTGTACAGTTTCTCCTTTAGATAAAGATTTTTCAACAGTTCCTAAAAATTCATTTACTAATTCTTCAGCTCTTTTTTTAGTTTCTCCCGTTGCTTTTGCATAAGCTTCTACAAATTCTTTTTTTGACATTTTTTCCTCCTAAAGATTTATAAATTGTTATTTGTAAAAATACAAACATCAACTCTACACTTGTATTTTAACCTTTTTTTTTAATTTGTCAAGTAAAATTCGCATTTTATTCATGTTTTTAATCAAAAATTAAATTTTCATATGTTAAAATATAATTTTTAGCTTTAATTTTATAAAGAATATTCTAAGTATAAAGCATAAATTTTGTATAATTCAAAATTTTAATTTTTATTTTAATATATAGATTATTTCTTTATATTTCGGGAAATTAATTTTATTACTTCGTTTACAGTAAATGGAATCAGTGCAAATATTATGACTATATCCCAGTCCACAAGTTTAAGCTGAGTAACTTTGAATACAGCTGCAAGTGACGGTATTGAAGTAAGTCCTACCTGTAATGCTATTCCAACTATTATAGATAAAATCAAATATTTATTTTTAAAGAAGCCCACTTCAAAGACAGTTTTCTTACTGTTTCTCATAGTTAGAGAATAAAATAGCTGAGACACTGTCAATACTATGAATGCCATCGTTCTTCCATATGTCAAAGCTGCTTGACCTTCAGGAATTGAAAAATCACCATTTATAGGCATTTTTCCATGATGCACTATTCCTATATAAAATGCTGCGAGTGTTAATATTCCTATAAGTGTTCCGGCTACTATAGCTCTTATTCCCGCTCCTCCTGAAAAAAAACTTTCTTTAGGATTTCTCGGTTTTCTTGTCATAACATCTTTATCTCCCGGATCCACTCCCAGTGAAATGGCAGGTAATGTATCCGTCACCAAATTAATCCACAATAACTGTATTGCCATTAAAGGTAACGGCCAGTTAAATAATGTAGCAAAAAACACACATATTACTTCTCCTAAATTACATGAAAGCAGAAACATTATTGTTTTTTTAATATTGTTATATATATTTCTTCCTTCTTCTATAGCATGGACAATTGTTGTAAAATTATCATCAGTAAGTATCATATCACTCGCACCTTTAGAAACATCAGTTCCTGTAATTCCCATGGCTACACCTATGTCTGCAAATTTGAGTGACGGTGCATCATTTACTCCGTCACCTGTCATTGAAACGATATTTCCTTGCTCTTTGAAAGCTCTCACTATTTTAACTTTATGTTCAGGTGATACCCTTGCAAATACTCTATATTTATTTATATTTTTTGCAAATTCTTTATCTGAAATCTCATCTATTTCAGTTCCTGTCAAACTTTGACTTATATCAGTAGCTATTCCCAGTTCTTTGGCAATGGCAACAGCAGTATTTTTATGATCTCCCGTAATCATAACAGGTGTGATACCCGCTTTTTTTGCTTCATCGATAGAACTTTTAACTTCAGTTCTTGGAGGATCTATCATTCCTACAATTCCTACAACTACAAGGTTGTTTTCCATTTCTTCAGGTAAAATCATATTTTCAACGTCTTTAAATGCAACTCCAAGCACTCTAAGAGCATCATTGGACATTTCCTCCGTTACTTTCAGTATTTTTTCTTTAGTTTCTTCAGTTAACGGAGTAATCTGTCCATTTACAAGTATTTTGTCGGCTCTCGTAAGAATATTGTCAATTGCTCCTTTTGTATGAACCCTGTATCTGTTTCCTTCTTCATTTAATGTTGACATCAATTTTCTGTCTGAATCAAAAGGATTTTCACCTACTCTTTTATATTCAGTATTTAATGTATTTTTTTCAAGATTAAATCTGTCTCCTAAAACTACAAGTGCCACTTCAGTAGGGTCACCAATATCCTGACCGCTATCTATGGAAGCATCTGAGCAAAGTACAAATGATCTTATCAGTTCCTTTTCATCATTATTCGCTTCAAAATTTTTTCCCTCTGAAGGAATTTCTCTTAAATTATCAAGAGTATAAGTTTTTACAACTGTCATTTTATTTTGCGTCAATGTTCCTGTTTTATCTGAACATATTATATTTACAGCTCCCAATGTTTCCACAGCAGGTAATTTTCTCACAATAGCATTAATTTTCGACATTCTTGTCACACCTATTGAAAGTACAATAGCTACAATAGCTACAAGACCTTCAGGTATTGCAGCTACCGCAAGACTTATAGCTGTTATAAACATATCAAGCATATCTCTTCCCTGAAACATACCTATTACAAATATTAAAGCACATATTCCTATTGCCATATATCCTAAAATTTTCCCAAGTTCATCAAGCTTTATCTGTAACGGTGTCAATGTATTTTCATCCTCATCAAGTATTTTAGCAATTTTACCGATTTCAGTATCCATTGCTGTTGCTACAACGACACCTTCTCCTCTTCCATAAGTGGCCATTGTTGACATAAATGCCATGTTAGCTTTATCTCCTACAGATATTTTCGTATCTTCAGTAATAAAAGAAGCATTTTTTTCCGACGGTAGCGATTCTCCTGTCAAAGCTGACTCCTCTATCTGTAAATTCGCACTTTCAATAAGTCTTACGTCAGCCGGAATAAAACGCCCTGCATCAATTACAAGTATATCTCCCGGAACAAGATCTTCGGAACTTATTTCAATAACTTCCCCATTACGTCTAACGAGACTTTTAGGCGTAGTCATCTGCTGTAAAGCTTCCAATGCCTTTTCAGCTTTAGATTCCTGCACTACTCCTACAATAGCATTTATAAAGACAACTGCTAAAATAATTACGGCATCCTTAATTCCTTCTATACCATGTGCAACTATATTTATAACTGCTGCACCTATTAACACATAAATCAGTACATCCTTAAGTTGTCCAAGAAATAACTGAAATATGCTCTTTTTAGGTTTCCCTTTTAATTTATTTTGTCCGTACTTTTCCAGTCTTTTATTTATTTCATCAGTTGTAAGACCTATTTTCGGATCCACATTCAATTCTCTTAAAACTTCTTCCTGTGATTTTGTAAACCACATATTTTCTCCACCTCTTTCTCTTTATTATCTTTCAATATTTCGCATTGCTTTATTTTATTTATAATATCTAAATTCTTTATTTCAGATATTTTTTTATTATACACTATATTTCAATTAAATTCACTATATTTTTAAAAATATTTTTTACTTTAAATCATAAATAAAGGATGTCTAATATCTATATGAATAAAAAAGAAATTAACAAATCTGTGATATTGTTTTTTAAGATATACATTAAAAAAAGAAACTTTATTTATGCAAAATTATTTTAACCTGAAATAAAAGATACAAAAATAAAAAAGTTAATTTAATTGACAATATCTATCATATATTTGGAAATCAAATTGATAAAAGAAAAAAATACTGTCGAAAAAACATATAAATTGAAAAAGAAGTTTTTAAATTTATTTAAAAAAACATCCGTATTTAATTATGAATTGAATAACTTTATATTGGAAGAAAAAAATCCATAATAAAGAACTATATTATATAATTGAGATAAGGAAATAAACATAGAATCTAGAAAGGATAAAAATAGTAAAAAATATCTTATGGGGTATAACCTTAAAAAGTTGATACAACTTAGAATTTCTTGATATTACCAAACTTTTTTCACCCCCACTCTTGACAGAGAGCCTAAAATAATTTAAACATTAATTTTTTCTTATATTTAAAATTTTCTGAATAAATATGAAATTATATTTATTAGGAAAACATTCCTCTAAATATAATAAATTTATTACTTCCCAAGTACAATAAATAAATTTAAAGTGATAATTTTATAATTTAAAATAAAAATAAAAGAATAAGCAACTTCAATAAAAACACCGCTTCTCTTCAAGACAAAGCGGCATTTTTATTTCTTATTATTTTAAAAAAGTTACATTTATTATTCCATAGAGATTTTCTTTATCTTTTTCAAATTTTACCTGATATTTATAATTTTTTTCCGTTTTATTTATATTTTTAGGTAATTTACTTAATCTAAGGCCTTCTTTCGCATTTATAAGAACAACTTTAACATTTTTCATATTCTTCATAGGTTTATTTTGGAGAAAAACATCTATTTTTAAAGAAATATCCTTATTTTTCTCTTTAATAATTTTATTTTTTTCTTCTTCTGTCAATGCGTTAAGTTTTTTAGAAACTCCTACCGTTTCGGGTTTTTCTAAATCAACGCCTTTATTGTTTGTTAAAGTCAGTATTTTATCATTTTTACCAATTTCTTCAAGTGACAAATTAAATATTATTTTTTCAAAGTTTTTAATATCATTTACTGTTACATTTTTTGTTTTGATTTCCAGTGTATTTCCTGTTATTACATCCAACGGAGCAAGAGTTTTTTTATCTTCTTTCAAAGCTGTTGAACGACTTCCTCTACCTCCGAACAATATTGTTTCTGTCCCAAATTTAGGTGTTCCCTCTATAATTACTTTATTATATGTTGCAGAGCCTCTATGACTATATCCGCCATAAACATTTCCTTCTACTGTAGAAGTCCCTTTTATAATTACTGTATTTTCTGTTACAAGCGTAGCTTGTCCGCCTGCTCCGTAAATGCTTCCTCCTTTTGGAATATTTTCATTTTCCCTTTCCCAACGTCCATTTGTAGCAAGTGTACCTCCATCAATAATTACAGTATTTTTTTTCATTATTTCTATATTCTCTTTTCCGGGTTGTGCAGCACCAAAAACACGCTCAATTGCAGGTCCTGCATTGACAATCACTTTATTTCCTTCGTAACTTCCTGATATTCCTAAGGAATTTTCTAATTTTTGATACCCGAGCGCTCTGTCAGCTTTTCCATCTTTAGGATATGTCAGTGTTTCTCCTGCAAATATATTCATTCCTGCAAATACAAATCCTGTTATTCCCAGTAACACTTTTTTTGTATAAGTTTCAGCTTTGCTGTAATTCATAAAAAACCTCCTAAATAAATTTGTTAAATTTATCTTATCACAATTTATTTTGAAAATCAATTATTTTGATATTCAAATATAATTTAATTTCTAATAAAAAACCTATTTTAAAAATAAATTGAAAATTTAATCTTAAAATAGGTGATGTTTATTTTTTATAAATCCTCAGGACCAAAAGCATAAGGAAGTAATTCCTTTATTGAACAAATTTTATATTTTTTTTCTTTATTAGTCAAAATAATTACTGTTTCTTCATCGGAAAATTCATATATTACTTGTCTACATGCTCCACAAGGGCTTATCGGTTCCGGTGTTCCTCCTGTTATCACAAGAAAACGAATTTTCTTCATTCCTTCACTCACAGCTGTAGGAATTACGTTTCTTTCAGCACATATTCCCAATCCGTAAGAAGCATTTTCTACATTTACACCTTTAAATTTTCTTCCCTGTTCATCAATGAGAAGAGCCGCTACAGGAAATTTCGAATAAGGAACATAAGCATTTTTAAGCATATTGTTAGCTTCATCTATATAGTTACTTATTTCCTTTTCCGTTAATTTCATCTTTATATCTGATATTTTCATACCATTTCCCCTTATTATAAATTTAATGAACTTTCCAATGCCACTTCTATCATATCATTGAAAGTCAGCTGTCTTTCTTCTGCTGAAGTAGCTTCCCCTGTTACAAGAGAATCACTTATTGTAAGTAATGTAAGTGCATTTACTCCAAATTTTGCAGCTGTTGTATATAATTGTGCCGTTTCCATTTCTACACACAAAACGCCGAATTTTGCCCATTTTTTCCATGCCTCAGGTTCATCTCCATAAAAAGTGTCGCTTGTCAATACATTTCCTGCTTTCATACTTAATCCTTTGGCTTTCCCTACTTCATAAGCCTTAAACAATAACTCTGCACTTGCAGTAGGTGCATAATCCGCTCCATTAAATCTGAGTTTATTTATTGCTGAATCTGTAGATGCCGCCATTGCTATAACTACATCCCTTATTTTTATATTTTTCTGCATAGAACCTGCTGTTCCAACTCTTATAAGGTTTTTTACTCCATATTCATTTATTAATTCGTGAGTATATATTCCAATTGAAGGAACTCCCATTCCTGTCCCCTGTACTGATACTTTTTTCCCTTTATATGTCCCTGTAAATCCTAACATTCCTCTTACATTATTATATTGAACTATATCCTGTAAAAATGTTTCTGCAATATATTTTGCTCTTAACGGATCTCCGGGTAATAATATAGTTTCCGCTATATCTCCTTTATTTGCTCCTATATGTGGTGTTGCCATTATCTTACCTCCTGATTTTTTATTATTTCCACTATAAATTCATTTTACTGTGAAACTGATTTAAAATTTTCTCTTTTTATCAGCCAGAATAACTTCTACCAAATTTTAAACTTATATTACTCTTTAATTTTCAAATTTTATGAATATAATTTATTATACTCTTTAAACTTTTATTTTGCAATTTAATTTTTGTTTTATTCATCTAAATATTACTTTTTCAAAAATTTTCCCATTTTTATACAGTTATTATAAGTTCCATCTTTCAGCTTATAACCGTTTGGAATCTCTCCCCATTTTTGAAAGCCGTGTTTTTCATATAATTTTATTGCATTTTTGTTATTTGAATAAACTTCCAATTCTATCTGTTCATAATTCATTTTCCTTGCATTTTCAATAATTTCATTCATTAGAATATTCCCGACACCCATTCCCTGAAATTCTTTTTTCACTGTTAATCCGAATGTTGTTCGATGTTTTACTTTGATACGTTCTAAAATAGGAACTATACTACACATTCCTATTATCTCACCGTTCATATAAACAAGCAAAAATAATCTGTCAGTGCTTTTTTCAAAATCCCTTAAATATTTCATCATTTTTTCAATATTTGTATCTATCTCTTCAGGATAAGTCAGCAGAAAGTTCGTTTCTGAAGTTACTTCCTGTCTGTATTTTATTATATCTTTGGAATCACTTTCTTCAGCACTTCTTATACTATATTTTTTACCATTTTTCAGTCTATATTCTTTTAAAGAAAAAATCATATAACCTCCTATATTTTAAATATAGTAAAAACTCTAAATTTTTTAAAAAAGTTTGGATGTCATTATTTATGAACACTTTTATATATACGAATAATTAATTTTTTTCGCTTTTATAATAAATAGGTATCTTTAAGTATCTGTAAAAATTGACTTGAATCGTTTTTGGATTCAATTTTTTTTACAAAAAGATTGAAAATACTTTACAAAGTTTTTCTCTGAAAAAACATAAAAATTTTTATAATATTTCTTTTGCAAAACTTCCTTCTTTTTCAGTGCCCAGTAAAATCTCTTCAATAGTAGCCGCTATATCTGCAAAAGTTTTTCTTATCCCAATATTTACATTTTTCTTGATTTTTTTCCCGTAAATGAGTATCGGTATGTATTCTCTCGTATGGTCCGTTCCCTTGTATGTAGGATCATTACCATGATCGGCAGTTATTATAAGTATTTCATCATCTTTCAAATTTTTCTGTATTTCAGGTAGCCATTCGTCAAATTCCTTTAAAGCATTTACATAGCCTTCAGGATTTCTCCTATGTCCATAGACAGCATCAAAATCTACAAGATTGGTAAATATAAGTCCTTTTGTATTTTCTTTCAATGCTGCAACAGTCTTTTTTATCCCGTCCAGATTATCCTGATTGGCTTTCCTGTTATCGGTAATTCCTTTTCCGTTGAACAAATCACTTGTCTTTCCTATTCCCACTACATCAAATCCTGCCTTTTTAATTCTTTCCAACATTGATTCTTTGGGAGGATCTATGGAAAAGTCGTGTCTATTGGCAGTTCGTTGAAATTCTCCTACTTTTTTCCCGATATATGGTCTCGCAATTACCCTTGAAACAGGAGATTTTTCATTACATATTTCAAGAGCTATTTCACATGCCTTATACAGCTCATCCAAAGGTATTACATCTTCATTCGCTGCAATCTGGAACACAGGATCGGCTGAACCGTACACTATCCATTTTCCTGTTTTTATCTGCTCCTCACCATATTCATCAATAGCTGCAGTTCCGGACATAGGTTTGTTCAGCATAACTTTTCTTCCAGTTTTTTCTTCAAATTCTTTTATCACTTCATCCGAAAAACCGTTAGCATAACTTGGAAACGGTCTTTCTAAAGGTACTCCTGCTATTTCCCAGTGTCCGGTTGTGGAATCTTTTCCCATAGAAACTTCAGCGGCTTTTCCGTATGCGCCTTCAGCATTTTCAACAGGAGATGTTCCAAGTATTTCAGTTATATTTCCAAGTCCAAGTCTTCCCATATTAGGCAAACTCATACCTCCTGTAGCTTTTGCCATATTTCCTAATGTATTTGAACCTACATCGTCAAAATCCTTTGCATCGGGAAGTTCTCCCGCTCCTACACTGTCCAGAACTATTAATGTTACTCTACTTATATCTTTCATTTTTATCTTCCCTTCTGTTTCCTTTACTAATACTAAATTCTTTTACTCAATTTTTCTTATTCTACTTAGTTTCCTAATAAAAATTCATACTCTTTAATAATTTTTCCATTTTCAAATTCAAATATATCATAGGATATTCTTCAATATTATTCTCCAAAAGTGTAACTATTTCGAAAGAAATTTTACTTCCGACAATGTTTTCGAGAGTAAACGTATTCTCGGAATTTTTTTAACTTTCCTGTATAACATTCATATAATTTTAATTCCTTTGATTTTTTGACTTGCTTCCCATGAATTTCCCATTCTATACTATCATCAACATGTTTTTTGTATGCTTTCTAGTATCTTTTATTTTCAGATGAAAAAAATATTAACAATGTTTCTTTATTACTCATTTCTAATATTTTCCTTCTTCAATTTCCATTCCTTTTATTATTTCTATTCCTGAGCTTGTTCCTAATCTCGTAGCTCCTAATTCTATATATTTTAGAGCAGTTTTCATATCTTTCACTCCTCCGCTTGCTTTTACCTGTGCTTTATCACCTACCACGGATTTCATAAGTTCCACATCTTCAAAAGTTGCTCCTCCCGTTCCAAAACCTGTCGAAGTTTTTACAAAGTCCGCTTTGGCATTTAAAGACAATTCACATGCTTTCCTTTTTTCATCATCAGTCAGATAACACGTTTCTATTATAACTTTTAAAATATTTTCTCCTATCGCCTGCTTTATTTCTTTTATTTCCTGTTCTACATAATCATATTCTCGGTCTTTCAGTGCCCCTACATTTATGACCATGTCTATTTCAGAAGCTCCGTCTTCTATGGCTTTCTTAGCTTCAAATACCTTTGCCTCTTTAGACATTGCTCCTAAAGGAAAACCTACAACTGCCGCAACTTTTACATCACTGTCTTTTACCTGCTCATAAGCATATTTTACATTTGCTCCATTTACACAAACGGAATAAAATCTATACTCTTTTGCTTCATCACATAATTTTTTTATTTCATTTTTCTGAACTGCAGCTTTTAATGTAGTATGATCTATGTATTTATTTATTTCCATTACAATATCTTTCCTTTCTTTAATTTTTTTTATATTCAACTATCATTGATCATTCTATAATCTCTAAAATAGCTTTTTGTTTATTAACTTTATCATTTTTTATAGTATATGCCTGTAAAATCATATTTTTTGACGTTTCAACATTTTTACCGTCGTTATAATATATCTCAGCTATTTTTTCTCCTGTTGAAATCTTATCTCCTACTTTTTTAAATATTTTTATTCCTACAGCATGATCTATTATATCGTCTTTAGTAGCTCTTCCCGCTCCTATTATCATAGCTGCTTTCCCAATTTCTTCAGTTTTTATTTTTGAAATATATCCCTCTTTTTTAGAAAATACTTCAAGTACTGATTTTGACTGAGGAAGCAGATTATAATTATTAATAAGGTTACCATCTCCCCCGCTTTCACTTATAAATTCCGAAAGTTTCTGAAGTGCGGAACGGTCATTTATCACTTTATCTATTTTTTCCTTCCCATCCGGCAATTCTTCTATTTCACCTTTTGCTTTTAATGCAAGAGAAGCTATAGTATAAACCACTTCTTTTAAATCTTCAGGACCTTTTCCTTTGAGCATTTCGATAGACTCTATTATTTCATTGGCATTTCCTATAGAATATCCTAAAGGTTCGTCCATGTTACTTAAAACTACCTTCACTTTTTTTCCGACACCTTTTCCTATTTCTATCATTCTTTCCGCCAACTCTTTCGCATGCTCCTTATCTTTCATAAAAGCACCGTCCCCCACTTTCACATCCAGTATTATGACATCTGACTGTATTGCCAACTTCTTACTCATAATACTGCTTGCAATCAAAGGAATACTCGGTACAGTTCCTGTAACATCCCTTAAAGAATACAGTTTTTTGTCAAGAGGGACAATTCTGTCACTGTATCCCATAAGCCCTATTCCTGTTTTATTCGCTATGGAAACTAATTCATCTCTCGTATTTGAAAAGCTAAATCCTTTTATAGATTCAAATTTATCTATTGTCCCTCCTGTATGTCCAAGTCCTTTTCCAGAAAGTTTTGTAGTCCCCATACCTAATGCTGCCAAAATAGGAGCAAGTACTATAGTAACTTTATCTCCAACCCCTCCTGTACTGTGTTTATCTACTAAAAACCTTCTTACATCATCAAAGGATATTGTGTCTCCTGAATTTTTCATTGTCATGGTAAATTCAAGTAATTCATTTGCTGTCATATCATTAAAGTATGTTGCCATTAAAAATGATGACATCTGATAATCAGGCATATTTCCATTTAAATATTCACTCAGGAGAAATGAAATTTCTTCTTTTGAAAGTTCTTTTCCGTCTCTCTTTTTCTCTATTAAGTCTACTACTCTCATTTTTAACTTCTCCTTTTTTAAAGTTGTCTTTTAGTCAAAAAAGCAGGATGCTAAATCCTGCTTTCATTTCTGTTCAAGACTTTTAAGATAATTAACTATAAAGTAGGTTTAACTACTATTTTGCCATCTTTTATATCTTGTTTTATCTGTTCAAGTTTCTTAATGTTTTCTTCTCCAATTTTATCTCTTGTAAATTCAAACTCGGTAGTTCCAACATATCCTTCTTTTACTCCAAATTCCTGATGTTGAAGAGGGAACTTTCCTTCAAGAGTATCTTTAACAAGATTAAACGTTGCAACATCTACATATTTCATCATAGATGTCAGAATTGTTCCCGGGAATAATCCGTCTTGATTGGAATCAACACCTATTGCATATACATTTTTGGCTTTTGCACCTTCAAATACTCCTGCTCCGCTTCCTCCTGCTGCATGGTATACAACATCCGCTTTTTGTTGAATCAAAGTTTCCGTTTTAGTTTTTGCAGAGGCAGGATCATTAAATGCACTGTTTCCTCCTATGTAAACTGACAAAACTTTTATATCCGGATTTATATATTTTGCTCCCTGTTCAAATCCAGATTGAAATCTTTTAATTAAAGGAAGCTCTAATCCTCCTACAAATCCTACCGTTCCGGTTTTACTCATCATTGCCGCCAAAGCTCCTACAAGGAATGAACCTTCATATTCTTTAAACATTACTGAAGCTACATTGGAAGTATCATTAGTATTTTCATCAATTATTGCAAATTTCTGATCAGGATATGCATTTGCCGCTGCTAATATAGAATCTTTCATTGTAAATCCTACTCCGATAATAAGGTCAAATTCACCTGTTTCAGCAAATCTTTCCAAAGCATCTTTCGATTCCGCACCCGGATCTTTAGGCTCATATTCCTTGAATGTAATCCCTAATTCTTTTTGTGCTTTTTCGACTCCTCTGAAAACAGCGTCATTAAACGACTTGTCTCCTTTTCCTCCTGTTGAATAAACCACAGCAACACTTTTCTTAACATCAGTTTTTTCGACCGTTGTTTTCATATCATCTTTTTTCTGCTCTCCCTCTGCCGGCTTTGAACCACCACAAGCTACAAATAAAAACAACGCAGCTATAATACTGAAAGCTGTTACAATTTTTTTCATCTTAAAATCCTCCTGTTTTTTATGTATATCTATAATAAATTATACCTTATTTTTTTATTTTTTCAAATATTATTTATTATATTTTTATTTTTTAAAAAATTTTTAAATACTTCTTTTGATTTTTATTTTAAATATATAAGTTGGAATAATTTCTGATAAATTTATTTGCTATTTTGTAAGAATATTCTAAAATCTTAATTGCTTTTTTAATCAGAAATTAAAAGATTACTTTTCATAAGGTTGTCCCGACGCTTTTGGAGCCCTTGATTTTCCTACAAAACCTACTAATGCAAGCAATGTCAATATATAAGGTATCATTGTAAGAAACTGTTGAGGTATAGGCAATCTCACTGTTTTTGCATAATCGGAAAAAGCCTGTCCGAAGCCGAATAATAAACTTGCCAGTATGGCTCCCAAAGGATTCCATTTTCCGAAAATCATGGCAGCCATCGCCATAAATCCTCTTCCGGCGGACATATTACTTGAAAAGGATCTGAGTACTACTGCTGTCAAATATGCTCCTCCAAATCCTGCAAACATTCCTGAAAGGATGACTCCCAGATATCTTATTTTATACACACTTATTCCCACAGTATCTGCTGCCAAGGGATGTTCTCCAACAGCTCTGATCCTAAGACCCGTTACAGTATTAAAAAGGAAAAAGTGCGCTCCTATGGCAATTCCGTACATTAAAACTAATATAATCCTGTAATCTGCAAGTTTATCAGCTGAAGGAGTAGTTCCTGCCACTCCATATATAGTTTTTATTAAAAATGATGTTGCAGCTATTGAAAACAGGTTTATTGCTACACCGCTTATTATCTGGTTACCTTTCAAGTTTATACTGATTACTGCATGAATAAGTGAAATAAGTCCTCCTGTAATTATTCCTGCCAATATCCCCAAATAAGGATTACCTGTAGCAAGATTTACAACTGTTGTGGCAAACGCTCCACTCAGCATTATTCCTTCAAGTCCTATATTTACTACACCGCTACGTTCTCCTATACATGCTCCCACAGCAGTAATCATTATAGGTGCTGATATTGTTATAGTCTGTTCAATTAAAGGTCCTATAATTCCAAATATATTCATTATTTCTCCTTTCTCTTCAGTGTAAAGAATTTGAATAAGTTTTCCGATGCTACAAAAATTATTATTAATGCTTGAATAATAAGGACTATTTCTTTATCTACCTGATATTTCAACTGTAGAGCCTGTCCACCTACATCAAGTGCAGCATAGAAAATTCCGGCTATTAATATTCCGAAAGGACTGTTTTTACCGAGTAGTGCCACTGCAAGTCCTGTAAACCCTGCATCTCCCATAATTACTTCAGTATATGCATACTGTGCAGAACCTCCCAAAACTCTTTCCGCTCCTCCAAGACCTGCACAAATTCCTGCCAGTCCCATTGCGAGAAACATTATTTTTTTCGGATTTATTCCTGAATTTTCAGCAACAGTTTCGCTTAATCCCACTGCTTTTATTTCATATCCCTTTTTAAAATATTTGAAGAAAAAGTAAATTCCTATAACAAGAAGTATCACTATTACAAAACCTAAATTCAAATTCTGTTTCGTAATTTTTGCAAATATAAGAGGTAATCTTGCTCCTTCAAAAACTTTAGGTGACTGTGTACTTCCTGATGCAGGATCTTTCAATATTCCATTTAATAAATAATTCTGAAATTCTATGATGATATAATTAAGCATTATTGTACTTATTACTTCATTTACCCCAAACCTGGACTTCAAAAATCCTGCAATTCCTGCCCATAAAAATCCTGCTGCCATAGCAATAATTAAAACTATAAATACATTTCCTAAAATATAATTCCTAAATGTAATTGCCCAAAATGTAGCTGCCAATCCTCCTGCTATCATTTGACCCTGAGCTCCTATATTGAATAATCCTGCTTTAAATGCCACCATTGCCGCAAGTGCGGAAAATATAAGCGGTGTTGCAGTAAACAATGTTTTTGCCAATCCACTTAAAAACGGTGCTCTGGGAGATGCCTGATAAAATGCGGCTTTTGCCATATCCGAATAAGCAAATAAAGGATTTACTCCTTTTGATATCATTATTATTCCACCAATAGTCAAAGCAATAAGAACCGCTATTATTGACGGCAAAAATTCTTTTAACTTCTTAGTCATTTAATTTTCCTCCTGCCATTAGTATACCTAGTTTTTCCATTGTTGCATCTTTTCTATCTAGCATTCCGACAATTCTGCCTGAGTACATCACGGCTATTCTGTCACTAAGTGCCATTATTTCCGATAGTTCTGCCGAAACTAGCATTATCGCTTTTTTCTTTGTTTTTTCATTTAAAATTGTATTATGTATCATTTCAATAGCTCCTATATCAACTCCCCTTGTAGGTTGAGCAGCTATTATAAATTTATTTTCTTTTTCCAGTTCCCTTGCAACAACCACTTTCTGCTGATTTCCTCCTGATAATCCCCCAAATCTGATTTTTCCGTCTAATGGTCTTATATCGTATTTTTCCATATTTTTTTTCGTTTTATTTTCTATTTCTGAAAAATCCAGTAACATTCCTTTTTGATATGTGTCCTGTAATCCTAAAACCATATTTTCCTCGATTGTAAAATCATTGATAGTTGCTCTTTTATGTCTATCTTCAGGTATGTGGGAAAGTCCTTTTTCTTTTATTATTTTAGGAGTTTTATTTTCAAGGTTCTCATTGGAAATTGTATATGTTCCGCTTTCAATTTTTTTAAGTCCCGCCAGTGCTTCAATGAGCTCTGTCTGACCGTTTCCTTCAACTCCCGCAACTCCCAGCACTTCACCTTCTCTTATTTCAAAGGATATTCCTTTTACTCTGTCCACTTTATTTTCACCTTTAACCACCATATTTTCCACTTTTACTATCGGATCACCTAATTTTACATCAGGCCTTTTTACTTCAAAAAGTACCACTCTTCCCACCATCATATTTGCGATTTTTTCCTTTGTCGCTTCGGAAGTTTTCAGATTTCCTACATCTTTTCCTTTTCTTATAACTGTTATATTATCTGATAAATCAAGAACCTCCTGTAATTTGTGAGTTATAAATATTATCGTTTTCCCTTCTTTTACAAGATTTCTCATAATACCGTAGAGTTCCACGACTTCTTGAGGAGTCAGCACTGCACTTGGTTCATCAAATATAAGAAGCTCTGCACCCTTAAACAATATTTTCAGTATTTCAATCCTTTGATGTATACCGACAGATAAATCGGATACTTTCGCATCAGGATCAATGTTCAGTCCATATCTTTCGGATACTTCCCTTACCTGCTTTCGTGCAGTATTCAAATCAAAAAATGTTCCTGCGATTTTTGGTTCAAAGCCCAATACCATATTTTCAGCAACAGTCAGAGTTTCTACTAACATAAAATGCTGATAAACCATTCCTATACCCAGATTTGCAGCTACAGAAGGGCTTGCTATATCGGTTTTCTTTCCTTTATAGTATATTTCTCCCGATGTAGGTGAATAAAGGCCGTTAAGTATTTTCATAAGAGTAGATTTTCCGGCTCCGTTTTCTCCTACTATTGCATGAATTTCACCTTTTTTTATTTTTAGAGTGATATCATCATTAGCGACTATTTTCCCGCCTAAAAATTCTTTTCTCATGTTCTTCATTTCTAAAATATAGTCACTCATATTTCCTCCTACTTTAAATTTAAAAACTATATGTAAAATATTTTTTAGCTTTATCTCTTCTTTAGTTAAAAAAATCTGAAATATAATAATTTGAGCTTGTTTTCAGTAATTTTAAAACATTTATTTTTTCAAGTATTACATCTATTTTGAAATCATTATAATAATATCGCGAATTTTTTCCGTTTATAAAAACAACTGTATTATTTTCATTATAAGTATAACCGTGAAATCTGTTATTTTCAAGAAGTAGAATTTCTCTTTTCAATTTTAAATTATTTTTTGCGAGTTCTTCAATTATTTCTACAGGAAAATCCGTTAAATAAAGATTATTTTTTATCTTAGGCAATAATGCTTGATCTTCAATTTTTTCAGAAATTACAATATCCTTATCAAATCTGTATACAGAATCATCTTGAAACTTTTTAAAGTCAATATTATTATAACTTTCTTTTACAAAATATTCAAATTTTGAACTTTCAAAATTTTTAACAATTTTTTTTCTTTTTTCTTTCAATTCTGAAATCAAAAATTCTTTATCCAACTCCGAATATACATTGCCCGGATTAAAATTTTTTTTATCTAATAACTCATAAAGTACGTAAATCTGTCTGTTCAGATATTCCTGATCTGTCCCCGCATACTGGCTGACATTCAAATTCTTTGAAAGAACTGATAATTCCTGTATACCGTAACTGTCAAGAGAAGAAGCCGGCAGTTCCAGTATTTTTTCTTCTTCACTCATTTCATCCGTTTTTATTTTTTGCATGTCATCATAAAAACGTTTTTCAAGAAGTAATGAATATTTTTTATTTTTATTAACATTTTCAAGAACTTCATTAAATTCATTGTAAAATTTGTTTTTCCCGAATATATCATTAGGATAGTTTATTTCAAACAGTTTTATTTGATATCTTCCCGGAATAACTTTTCTCATTTCTTCTTTTCCGTTTATTATAACTTTTATTTTTTTAAATCTGGGTATTTCTTCTCCTTTTAACTTTATTTCCGATTTTATTTTATCAAAAATACCGAAACTGAGCATACTTATGCTTACCATTAAAATTATTCCTATTTTTTTCAAAATTTTCTCCCTTTTTCAAAATATTTTTATAATTTTTCGGATAATATATGTTCCATTATTTTTATAAACTTTCTTCTATAAATTTTCTTTTATGGAAAATGCAACTTTTTCGGGAACTATTTCAATCAATTCTTCTATTGTGGCATTTCTTATATTTTCTATTGTTCCGAATTTACGTATAAGCTCTTTTTTCCTTTTTGGTCCTATTCCTTCTATATCATCTAAAGCACTCTTTATATTTCTTTTACTTCTTAATTTTCTATGATACGTTATTCCAAATCTGTGGGCTTCATCTCTCAATCTTTGTAAAATTTTAAGAGTCTCATCATTTCTTTGAAAAATATAAGGAGTTTTTTCGTAACTTTTAAAAATTTCTTCTTCTCTTTTAGCTATACTTATTATATCAGTATATTCCATTTTATCCATCTTTTCAAGAACATCCACTGCTACTCCAAGTTGACCTTTTCCTCCGTCAATAAGAATTAAATCAGGAAAATTTTCAGGGGACAACTTTGAATATCTCCTTGTCAGGGCTTCCCTCATCATTAAAAAGTCATCAGGAGTGTCTTTTACAGTTATTTTAAAATGTCTGTATTCTTTTGGTTCAGGTTCACCATTTATTGCCACAGTCATTGCTGCAACGGCGTCCTTTCCCTGAATATTTGAAATATCGAAACATTCAATTCTAAATGGCTGCTCTTTTAATTGTAACTCGATTTTTAATTTTTGCAACCCTTCCTGAATAATTTTTTTTTGCCTGAAATGTTTTTCAACTTCTTCATTTAAGTTTAAATATCCCATTTCCAAAAGCTTCTGACGTCTATTGTTGACTTTAGGAAAATGTAATTTAATTTCTTTTTTTCTTTCAATTTTAGCCCATTCCTTTATAAGACTTTCATTTTCAATATATTTCACATCACATATTATATTTTTCGGTATGTTCCTTTTTTCATAATATAGAGTAATAAGCCTTTCAAACAGACTGTCTTCCTGACTTCTTTCAAGAGAAATCTTTATATGGCTTTTATTTATCACTTTTCCTTCTCTTATATTCAATACACATAAAAATACAGTTTCTCCCACTTCCTCAAATACAAATACATCTTCATCTATTTCTTTACTATATTCTATAATCTGAGTTTGTAACATTCTTTTTAATGCTGTTATTTTTTCCCTTTCGGCAATAGCCCTTTCAAATTCCATATTTTCACTGAAAT
Source organism: Leptotrichia sp. OH3620_COT-345 (assembly GCF_003932895.1). NCBI lineage: Bacteria > Fusobacteriati > Fusobacteriota > Fusobacteriia > Fusobacteriales > Leptotrichiaceae > Leptotrichia > Leptotrichia sp. OH3620_COT-345. The sequence continues at coordinate 185,388 of NZ_RQYW01000001.1, forward strand.
CTCTCATTTTTTTCTCAAGGTTATTGAGAAGTTGATTTTGATGACCCTTTAAAAAGTTTTTAAAATTTTCTATATCTTCATTATATTCTTTTTCAATATTTTTGTACAGACAAGGAGCGGTACAGGTATTCATATAATATTTAAGACAAGGCTTTGTAACCTTTTCCATATTTCTGTTACAATCTCTTATCGGAAATATTTTAAGTAGAGATTTGACTGCAAAAAATATCCCCATAGGATAAGGACCGAAATAATCAGCTTTCTCCTCTAATCTCTTTGTACTTCTCACAATTTCTATTTTAGGAAATTTTTCCCTTGTAAATTTTATATAAGGATATGTTTTTTCATCTTTTAGTAAAATATTATATTTAGGTCTATTTTTTTTAATAAGATTATTTTCAAGAATTAGAGCTTCTACTTCAGTTTTACATATAAAAAACTCTATATCTGCTATATTTTTTACAAGTTCAGAAGTTTTCACATTATGGGAACTTATATTTTTAAAATATGAAGAAACTCTGTTTTTCAGATTTTTAGCTTTTCCTACATATATAATTTTCCCTTTTTCATTTTTCATAAGATAAACACCGGGATTTTCCGGTATATTTTTATATTCCACAGGTGATTTTATTTTATCCATTTTTACCCTCTTGCAAATTTAGGAAAAATTTATTCAATTTCAAGTTTTTCTCCAATTTCTCTATGAAATTTCGTAATTTTATAATCAAATTTTTCCGACAAATCCTCATAAAGTTTATTTACAAATGTTGCCGAACGATGCTGTCCTCCTGAACAGCCTATTCCTATTCTCAAATGTGATTTTCCGTCTTTTTCATATTTAGGAATTAAATAATAAAGCATATCACACAGCATTTTATAAAATTCTTTGCTCTCTTCCAACCCCATTACATATTGGTTTACATCTTTATGGTTTCCTGTTTTTTTCTTTAAACTTTCTATGTAGTATGGATTAGGCAAGAATCTCAAATCAAACATCAAATGCATGTCTAATGGTATACCGTACTTATATCCGAAAGATGTCAAATTAATGCTTAATTTCGTCATTTTCCCTAAAAATTCTTTTTTTAGGATTTCCTGAAATTCTTTCACTGTCGTTTTAGTCGTGTCTATAACTATATCCGCCTTCAGCATAAAATTTTTAATGATCTTTCTTTCCTCTTCTATATTTTCCAGTAAAGTATCATGCAGATTCAGAGGGTGTTTTCTTCTTGAAAGCTCATATCTGCTTAAAAGAACATCAGTTCTTGCATCAAGATAAATCACGGTATAATTTATCTTTAAATCATCCAAAAGTTTCATCTGCTTGGAAAACTGATTTATAAATTCCTGATTTCTAATATCAATTGCTACTGCAACTTTATCTCTTTTTTCACTGCTAATAAATATTTCGTTCAGATACTGAAATAAGCTTATAGGAAAATTATCAATACAAAAATAACCCCTATCTTCGAAAAAATCCATTGCTTCAGATTTACCTGCACCGCTCATTCCTGTTATAATGACAAGCTCCTTTTTTTCTCTTTCTTCCATAAACTACCCCTTTCAGTATTCAATAAATAAATTATAATAAATTTTTATTTTTAATGATATTTTTTCTTTAACTTTTTTATTATAACATAATTTTTCCATTTCTTACAAAAAAATATTACAAAAATATTCTTTAAGTAAACCGCTATTTTTATATATTTTCTAAGAACATTAAAAGTTTTTAATGTTAATATTAGCTATAATATTAAATTACAAGAGGTGAATTATGAAAAATTTTTTTAAATTGATATTTTTTTTGATTATTTTTACAATAATAGGAAGCGGAGTATACATTTATTCGCAAAATCAAGTAAAAATACCCGATACAATGGTTCAAACCGCAGTAAATTCAAAATTTCCTTTGGAAAAATCTTATCCCTTAGGAAAAATAAAACTTTATAATCCTAAAACATATTTTGAAAATGATAAATTAATAATAGAAACAGAATATCTGAATGATGCTCTTAATGATAAAATTAGCGGAACTATGACATTTGAAACTGATTTGAAATACGATCTTATAGATGCAAAACTTTATCTTAATAATTTTAAACTTATAAAGCTAACAAAAGAAAGAAAAAATATTGACATCGGTACAAAACCTATTATAAGAACTGCTTTAAACTTTTCTTTCAGTCAGTTGGAAAAAAAAGAACTTATAAATTTAAAACAAATTGAAAAATTTCAAATGATAAAGGATATTAAAATAGAAAATAATAAAGTAGTTGTGATAAAATAAAAAAATTTTCTTTGTGAGGGTCTATCATTGCCCTCATATTTTTACTATAGAATGCAAAGTTTTTATTATTTCAAAAATATGTATCATACTTAAATATATCCAAGCTTTTTTAAAAAAAATTTGGATATATTTAAGATTTTTTGAAAAAGTTTAAAAATAGGCTCTATACTCTATTTTTCTCTCCACAGTTTCTCCATTCTTTCATTTGCAGCATTTTCAAATTTATTATCTCCATGCTCATAAAACTTATTTTTTTTTATCATATAATCTTGCTTTACAAAATTTCCTTCATAGTTGTGAGGATATTTATAATCTTTAGCTCCTAATTTTGTGAGATATTTTGGAATTTCTTGAATTTCCTGATTTTCAATGTGATTCATAGCATTGTCTATTGCCATATAAGCTGAATTGCTTTTAGGAGACAATGCAAGATAAATCGCCACTTCTGATAATATTATTCTCGCTTCGGGCATACCTATCTCTTTTGTTGCCTGCATTCCTGCCACTGCTATAGGTAATGCTTGCGGATTTGCAAGTCCTATATCCTCAGATGAAAGGATTACAAGACGTCTTGCCAGATACATAGGATCCTCCCCACCTGAAAGCATTTTTGCAATCCAGTAAACGGCAGAATCGGGATCACTTCCTCTTATACTTTTTATCATTGCTGAAATTGTATCATATTTATCTTCAGTCTTATGATAAGATTTCTTCGTATTTAATATTTCCTTAACTTCTTCTATGGTAAATTTCACTCCTACATTTGATAAAAGTTCCAGTATATTTATACCCTGTCTTGCATCACCTTCAGTTATTCCTGCAATGTATTTAAGAATTTCCTGAGAAAAATTAAAATTTTCCTTTTCATTTATATTTTTCAAAATAAAAAGCATATCCTCTTTACTTAATTTTTTAAATTCAAACGCAAGACATCTTGATAATAAAGCATTATTTAAACTGTAATAAGGATTTTCAGTAGTAGCTCCTATTAATATGATATTTCCATTTTCTAAATCTTGAAGTAACGAATCCTGCTGAAGTTTATTAAATCTGTGGATTTCATCAAAGAATAGAAGTGTCTGCCTTCCTTCAATGTTAAATATCCTTTTAGCTCTCACTGATAATTCCTTAATATCCGAAACCGAAGACTTTATTGCATTAAGATATTCATAATTATAGTTCATTTTATTTGCTACAATTTCGGCAAGTGTAGTTTTTCCCGTTCCAGATGCTCCCCAGAATATCGAATTCATAAAAGTTCCTTTTTCAATTATTTTCTTTAAAATCCCTTCTTCTCCCACCAATCTCTTCTGTCCGTAAAAATCTTCCAATTTTTTTGGTCTGTACCTAAATGCAAGAGGTTTCTTATCTTCATGCAAATTTTCAAATAAATTCATTTTATAATTTCCTCCCGTATTTATTTTTTCTTGAGTCATATAAACACCTTCCTTTCATTAATACAACTCTATTATAACGGAAGGTATTTTTGTTGCAAACTTACATCTCCGCACCCGCATAGCGGGTGGTTTTATGTTTCACACGCTTTGCGTACTCAACTGATTTAAGTCAACAAATATTAAAATGCTCTCAAAAGAGAGCAATTTAAATATTTATAATTTATTCAATTCTTTTTAAATTATCATTGTCATTTCGATTTTTATAATTTTCATTTTCTATTCTTATATATTTTACATTCAGATAAACAATAATCATTATTGTATTTGAAAATATAACAGATATTCCTATTAAAATACATATAATAATTAATTTAATTTCAGGTAGAACAGGAAGAAAATCCAAAATAACGGAACAGACATAAGAAATAACAATTAAAATTATTATCGGAAAATACATTCTGTTTCTGTTTCCCGAAGTTATTCTCAAATTATAGTTATATAGCTCATTTAAAGTCTTTTTTTCAATGACATATGAAATTATAAAATAAGGAGACATAAAAAAAACAATCAAAAATCCAATTCCTGTCATGGGTATACTGAATATTGCAACTAATATAATAAGTTTTATTAAATTGTTATCTATTTCCTGAACGGGATCAATCAAAAATGCAATTTTTCTCATTAACAAAAGAGAAAAAATACTTCCGATTGCACTTGTTAGTAAACCTAACGGTAGATTAGGCATCAGCATGTTAAAAGCTGCACTAACAAAATAAAGCATAGTGACTCCTATTACCGTTACCGTTTCTTTCTTCAATATCTTTTTAAATACTTCAAAAGCTTGACTGAAATATTCACTTGTCTCTAAATAACCCTCTGATAACTCTTTCTTCAATTCTTCCATATGTTTTTCTCCTTTCAAAACTTTCATTATTATATTAATAATACTCTATTAATATATAAAATGCAAGTCGATTTTGATAAAAATAATTTCCATATGAAAAATTGTTTAAAAGTTTATATCTTTTAATAAACTAATATTCTTTAATTATATATTCAAATGCTCCCAATGCAGCTTTTGCTCCTTCTCCTACAGCCACAACAATCTGTTTCTGTTTGACTTCGGTAACGTCTCCTGCTGCAAAAATCCCTTTTTTATTTGTCATATTGTATTCATTAATAAGAATTTCTCCGATTTTATTTGTTTCTACTAAATCTTTAACTAATCCACTTTTTGGAGCAAGCCCTATTTCTATAAATACACCATCTATTTTTAAGTTATGTTCTTCATTTGTTTTTCTATCAAGATATTTCAAATTTTCTGCAAATTGTGTTCCTGTAACTTCAGTAGTAGCCGCATTTGTAATAATTTTTACATTTTCTCTTTCTGCAAGCTTATCCTGTAACACTTTATCCGCTTTCAATTCAGGCATGTATTCTATCAAAGTAATATTTTTAGCTATTCCTGCCAAATCAAGGGCAGCTTCCACTCCTGAATTTCCTCCGCCTATAACCGCTACATCAAGATTTTTGTAAAAAGGACCGTCACATGTAGAACAATAGTGTACTCCTTTCCCTGTATACTCAGCTTCTCCGGGAATATTCAGATTTTTCCATTCTGCACCTGTTGCTATTATTACAGTTTTTGTCTTATAGTTTTTCCCGTCATCGGTTATTACTACTTTATCTTTTCCATCTTCTTTTATTTCTTTTACAAGATGTCCTTCTTTAAAAGCTATTTCATATTCCTTCATATGTTTTTCAAGAGATTCGGCAAATTTTGCCCCTGTAGTTTTTGGAGTTCCTATTATATTTTCAATTTCATTTGTATCTAATACCTGTCCTCCTATTTTAAGTCCTATTATACCTACAGTAAGTCCCTTTCTCACTGCATATATTGCTGCTGAAACTGCTGCCGGACCTGTCCCCACTACAATAACATCATATAATTCATTTTCATCTATTTTTCTTAATTTTCCTTCATCCAATGTCCCTAAATTTAAACTGAAATCCATTTTTCCTCCTAATAATATTTTATAATAATCCATTTAATCTTGTAATCATTACAATATGATTTATTGTATTACAAAATGCTTTCTTTGTCAATAATAATATTTTGTTCTATTATAACTTATTATAGTTTTTTCCATAATTTTTTAAAAAATTGATAAAATTTTGAAAATTAATCAAACAAAATTATTTTTACAAAAAAATATCGATAATAAAAATTTTATTACCGATATTTTTAATTTTTTATTTACTTGCTTTTATAGGCTCTTTTGCCGTTAATTCCACAAGGTGCATTCTCCAAACACCTTTATCGTATGTAGTATTATAGTTTTTTACTCTCTTGTTCACAGGAAATAACTCGTATCTGTAAGTTAAAGGTATTTCAACGGCCTGCTCAAGAAAATACTCTTGCCACTTTTTGTATGCTTCAGCTTTATATCCCGGAACTTTTAAAGCTTTTTCTCCTGCTGTTTCCGCCATAAGTCTGTCATTTTCTTCGGATACGAAACGTGTATAGTTAAACTTGGCAGAACGCCCTTTTGTTCCGTAAGGATTTAGGTTTGTCCCTACTCCCCATGCTGCAAAGAATACATCTATTTCTTTATCATCTGCTTCAACTTTATCATAAAAACTGTTAAATTCTATCAATCTTCCTGTAGTCAGTACGCCTTTTATTCCTACTTCTTTCCATTTCTGTATATAAAATTGTACTAACGGTTCAGCTATATCTCCTCCTGCCATTGAAGCAATTCTTACTTCAAAAGGTTTTCCATTTTTATCTTCTCTGAAGCCGTCACCATTCACATCTTTATATCCTGCTTCATCTAACAGTTTTTTAGCTTTTTCGAGATCATAAGGATATCCTGCAATTCCTTCAGGATAATATTTTTTAAATACAGGAGGAACAGCGGATGTGGCTCTTTCTCTTAATCCATGATAAAATGCCTTTGCCATTTCATCTATATCAAGTGCATAAGCAAGTGCCTGTCTTAATTTCACATCTCCCATTTTTGCACTAGGATCTGTTACATTTTCCTTTTTTTCTTTATTATAATATCCTAATTTAAATCCCATATATGAATAATAAAGCTCCTGTCTTCCTAAGATTGTTATATTGTCCAAATCTTTGAAAGTATTGTATAAATCTCCCGGGATCTGTAATGCCAAGTCATACTCTCCCGCTCTTAATGCAGCACTTATTGTCTTTGAATTTACTACCTGTATAGTTACTCTTTCCGTCTTAGCTTTTCCTTTATAATAATAAGGATTTGCTTTTAATTCAATACTTTCTCCCTGTACTACTTTAACAGGAATATATGGCCCTAATGTTACTATGTTATTTCTTATTTTTTCCGAAGAAATCATATCCTTTACGGGAACATCTTTCAAATGATGTTTAGGAAGAGCGTACCCCACTAAACCGTTTCCTATTGTATAAATTCCCTGTCCCATTTCGGTAAAGCTCATTTCTATTGTTTTATCATCTATTTTCTTTATTCCGGAAATTGTTTCGGATTTTCCGTTATGATAGTCTTCTATTCCTACTATTTTTTTTCTTTCATCATTATATCTAACACCCGTGTAGTCTTTGTGTCCTATTATCTCATAAGCATAAATCAAATCATCTGCAACTAACGGTTGACCGTCACTCCATTTTATACCGTCTTTTATTTTTATTACTGCTTTTTTATTATCCGCATCTACAGTTAAAGTAACTGCTCCTGTATCCGTTACTTCAAAATTATTGTCAGTATCAAATATATCCGAACCCACAAAATAATCCAAAATTTCTCCGTCATAAGCGTCTTGATAAAATGCCTCATTCAATACTCCTTTAATTGGAGAATCTGTTACCAATGCTACTTTTAATGTAGCACCTTCTACCGCTTTTGCATCATTTACAGTTTCTCTCGGAAATTTGGAGGCATCCACCCCTTCAACTCCCTTGCTTTTTCTTTCTCCCGGTCCACATGCTGTCAGTAACATCATGATAGATAAAATAAAACCTAAAACTATACTCTTTTTTTTCATGCCTTCTTTCCTCCTAAAATTTTATTTTTTAAATAATTAATAAAATTAGATCCATTCTTAAAATTTATTTTTTTAATCTTTTATATATCTTATATTATATACTATATATAAATAAAGTCAATATTTTTTATGCCGGCAACTATATATTTTATTTTTGCCGGCATAAATTATTTATATTATTCTTTTTTATTTTTTATTTCTACTTAGAAGCTTTTAAAGGTTCTTTTTCAGTAAGTTCGACTCGATGTATGCTGTTTTTATCTCTATCATAAGAAACATTAAAATTCTTTACTCTTTTATTTACAGGAACTAATTCATATCTGTAAGTCAGGGGAACTTCCACTGCTTGATCCATATAATATTCCTGCCATTTTTTGTATGCTTCCGCTTTATATCCTTCCACTGACAGTGATTTTTCTCCTACTATTTCATTCATCAATCTATCATTTTCTTCAGATGCAAATCTTGGTCTGTTAAAAGGAGATTTTCTTCCTGAAAATTCAATAGGATTCAAGTTTGTACCCACTCCCCACGCTGCAAAGTAAATATCTATATCTTTATCATCAGCATCAACCTTCTGATAAAAATTATTGAATTCTATAAGTCTTCCTGTTGTTAGTACCGCCTTTATACCTATTTCTTTCCAATTCTGTATATAAAACTGAGATAACGGTTCTGCTATGTCCCCTCCTGCCATTGCCGCTATTCTTACTTCAAACGGCTTTCCGTTTTTATCTTCTCTGTATCCGTCACCGTCCACATCTTTATATCCTGCTTCATCTAACAGCTGCTTTGCTTTTTCAGGATTATAAGGATATCCTTCAAGTCCTTCAGGAAAGTATTTCTTAAATACCGGAGGTACTGATGATGTTGCTCTTTCTCTTAATCCATGATAAAATGTCAACATTTTATCTACATTCAATCCATACGCAAGTGCTTTTCTTAATCTCACATCACTCATTTTTGCATTAGGATCTACTATATTTTCTCCCTTTTCCTTATCAAAACGCCCTACTTTAAAGCCCATATATGAGTAGTATAATTCCTGTCTTCCAAGCACTTCTAAATTGTTTAAATCTTTGAAAGTATTATATAAATTTCCCGGTATTAAATATGCTATATCATATTCTCCTGCTTTCAGTGCAGCGACTGCTGTCTGGGAATTTACTATTTGTATAGTTACTCTGTCGATTTTAGCTTTCCCTTTAAAGTAATGAGGATTCGCTTTCAATTCTATACTTTCTCCCTGTACTGATTTTACCGGATAGTAGGGACCTATCGCTATTATCTTATCTCTTATTTTTTCCGACGATACTAACTCCTTTATCGGAACATCTCCTAAATAATGCTTAGGTAAAGCTTGTCCTATAAGTCCGTTTCCTAAAGTATAAATATTTTGACCTATTTCAGTAAATGTTATTTCCACTGTCTTATCATCTATTTTCTTTATTCCTGAAATAGTATCCGCCTTTCCTGCATGATATTCTTTCATTCCTATTATTTTTTCATTTTCATCATCATATCTTATTCCTTCGTAATCCTTACTTCCTATAACTTCATAAGCATATATTACATCTTCGGCAACCATAGGCTGACCGTCACTCCATTTTACATTATCTTTTATTTTTATTATTGCTTTTTTATTCGGTATATCTACCGTCAATGTAGCTGCTCCGGTATCAGTAACTTCAAAATTTTCATCAGTATCAAAAATTTGTTCTGAAGTAAAAATATCAGATATTACTGCATCATATGCATCATTGGAATATAGACTTGTAAAAATTCCCACTAATGGTGAATCTTTTACTATCGCCACTTTTAAAGTTGCTCCTTCTACTGCTTTTCCGTCATTTTTCACAGCAGCAGGAAATTTTGAAGTATCAACTTTTTCTCCGCCTCCTTCACTTTTCTTTTTTCCCGGCCCGCACGAAACTGCCAATAGCACAATTGAAATTACAAATAACAACAAAAGATTTTTTCGTTTCATTTTGAATTTCTCCTTTTCTATATTATTTATTTGAATCCTTTTTATAAACTATCCTAATCTCTGTCTTGCATCTGCGGCTCTTTTCAGTGCTTGACCTACATAATTTATTGATAACATCATAATAAGAATAAGCAAAGAAGCAGGGAGCCATATCCATAACTTAGATGACAGCACTTCAGGATCTGTGGCATAACCTACCAATGTACCGAGACTCGGTGTGGATGGAGGGAATCCGAACCCTAAAAATGTCAACCCTGTTTCTATTCCTATATTTCCTGCCAGATTTAATGTAGAGTTTACTATAATTATAGAACTTATGTTGGGAAGAATTTCTCTGAATAATATTTTAAAATCACTCGTTCCCATTGTTTTTGAAGCCAGTACATATTCTCTACGACTTTCAGTTAAAACTTTACTTCTTATAAGCCTTGTTATTCCTGTCCAATAAAATATACTCATTATAAAAATAAATGTATAAAGATTGTATTTCGGAACAATTGTTACAAACACTATTATAAGCATAAGTGTAGGAAGAACCGTTATAAAGTCCACTATTCTCATTATTATATTATCTATTGTTCCACCGTAATATCCTGTTATAAGTCCTACTACAATTCCTATCATTGATGTAAAAAATGTTACTGCAAATCCTACTACAATGGAATTTCTTGCACCTATAACAAGTTGCCCGAGAATACTACGTCCTCCTGCGTCCGCACCTAACCAAAATCCTTCTCCCGGAGCAGCATACTTATCAAGGAGTGAAACTTCCATTATTTTTTCCTTATCTAATAACGCCGCACTGACAAACACCGTAATAAATAATATTGCCAATATTCCCAGTGATATCATTGCAAGTTTATCTTTTTTTATTTCTCTTACGATGACACTGAACCCTGTAGGTTTTTCACTCATCTGTATATTATTATCTTTTTTATTTTTATTTTTCATTACATATCACCTACTCTATCCTTATTCTCGGATCAACTATACTTAAAATAATATCTGAAAGTAAACTTCCCAGTAATGTTAAAAATCCGTATAACAGTATAAGTGAAGTTACCACACTGTAATCTCTCGTAGATATGGAACTTATAAAGAGATTTCCCATTCCCGGATAGCTGTATATCTGTTCGATAAATATTGAACCTCCGAGTAATCCTGTTATAGTATATCCAAAAAAGGCCGCTATAGGTAATATTGAATTTCTAAATATATGTTTTGAGTATACTTTTTTTTCAGGAACTCCTTTACTTCTTGCAGTTTTTACATAGTCAAGCGATTTTGCATCTATTACTTCGTTTCTCAAATATTGTATCGTACCTGTAGTTGCAAGTAGGGCATAAGTCATTGCAGGCAAAATTATGTGATGTATTTTGTCAATAAAATATTTAAATGTTCCGGGATCAAGACCTATTGTCACTGATCCTGTTTTCGGAAACCAGCCGAGTGTATATCCAAAAAACCATAGCATTATTAAAGATAATACATATGTAGGAACAGCATAACTTACATAATTATAAAAAGTAACCACTCTGTCAAGGGCGGAATTTTGATATCTTCCTGCAAGTACTCCTAAAGGAACCGCTATAGAATACATAAGTATAACACTTACAAGTGAAAGTATGAATGTATTGTTTGCTCTCTGACCGATTAAAGTTTTTACAGGTATTTTATAAGCATAACTCATTCCGAAATTTCCCTGAAAAGCATTCTTCATCCATCTTATATATTGAATATGCCACGGATCATAAAGTCCGGCTTTTCTTCTCAATTCCTCTATGGCTGCCGGATCTGTTTGGGGAGTTATCAATCCTGTAAAAGGATCTCCCGGCATTAATTTTGCCAGAATGAAGATTATTATACTCAATATAAACAGTTGGGGCAGCATTATTAAAACTCTTCTCAATACCGTTTTCCACATTTTTTAATCTCCTCCTTTAACTTCATGTGCCAATGCTGCATAATGAGTATCGCTTAATTTTTTCAAATCATAAACTTTTCCGTTTTCATTATAATATTCCAACTCATTTTCCTTATATTCCTTTTCAACAGCAATTCTGTTTTCCTTATTTTTAACCCTATGATCTGGATTTACTTCAGGAATAGCCGCAATCAGTCTTTTTGTATATATATGTTTAGGATTACCGTATATATCCTCTTTCGTTCCTTTCTCTACAAAACGTCCTCTGTACATTATCGCCATATAGTCACACATATGTTTCACCACACCTAAATCATGGGATATGAACAGATAGCTTAATCCGAACTGCTTCTGTATTTCTTTCATATAATTCAGAACTTGTGCTTGAACCGACAAGTCCAGTGCTGAAACAGGTTCATCAGCTATTATGAGTTTAGGTTTTGTCGCTACTGCTCTGGCAACTCCCAATCTCTGCCTCTGTCCTCCCGAAAATTCATGGGGATATTTATATAATGCGTCATCACTCATTCCGACAATTTCCAATAACTCGGAAACTTTTCTCTTTTCTTCTTCCAAAGTGAGATTTTCAAAGTTTCTTAAAGGTTCTGCAATAATATCGATTACACGTTTTTTAGGATTTAAACTTGACATTGAATCCTGAAAAATCATTTGTAAATTTCTATTATAATCGGATTTTCTATTCCTGAATTTTTTATCAATTTCTTTTCCTTCGTATATGATTGTTCCTTCTTTTATTTTTTCAAGCCCTATAATAGCTTTTCCTATTGTTGATTTTCCTGATCCCGATTCTCCCACAAGACCGTAAGTTTTTCCTCTTTCAATGGATATATCTATACCGTCTACAGCATAGACATAATCCATTATTTTATTAAAAAATCCTCCGCGAATGGGATAATGAACCTTTAATCCCTTTACATCCAGAAAGCTCATTTTAACTTCCCTCCGTTTCAGAATAGTTTATTTTGTTTTCTTCATATTTATATTCATTATTTAATTTTTTTTCAGAATTAAAATAAAAATTTTTCCAGCAGCTGCATCTTACAAAATGGCCCGCTGACACTTCATGCAACTCAGGATGCTCCTCATGTTCACTTTCGGCAATCCAAGGTATTCTTGGAGCAAATCTGCATCCTGTTCTTTTAAGCTTTATTAATGACGGTACCACTCCTTGTATTACATGAAGTTCTTCAGCCTGATGTTCCAATTGCGGTATGGAATTTAAAAGTGACCTAGTATAAGGATGTCTGGGATTATTAAAAAGCTCATTTACAGGTGCTATTTCCACAATCTCACCTGCATACATCACTGCTACCCTATCTGCCATTTCGGCTACAACTCCCAAATCATGAGTAATTAAAATAATACCTGCATGAATTTCATTTTGCAGTGATTTCAGTAAATCAAGTATCTGTGCCTGTATTGTGACATCAAGAGCTGTAGTAGGTTCATCCGCTATTATAATAGGTGGTTTACAGGAAAGTGCAATAGCTATCATTACACGCTGTCTCATTCCTCCTGAAAGCTCGTGAGGAAACTGCCTGGCAACCCTTTTATAATTAGGAATACCCACCTGCTGTAGTAACTTATATACACGCTGTTTTCTCTCTTCTGAAGTCATTTCAGTATGGTAAATCAATCCTTCTTCGATTTGTTCTTCCACTCTCATAAGAGGATTTAAAGCTGACAAAGGATCCTGAAATATCATTCCTATTTCATTTCCTCTTATTTCATTATATCCGCTCTCGTTCAGTGTTAATAAATTTTTTCCGTTATAAATAATTTCTCCTTCAATTTTAGTATTTAAAGGATTATGTAACCCCATAACGGAAGTGGCAAGGGTACTTTTCCCACAGCCTGATTCTCCAACTATTGCAAGTATCTCATTTTTTTTCAAATCAAGCGATACATTGTCAACTGCCGGATAGTAATCATCTTTAATACGGAAACTCGTATATAAGTTATTGATCTTCAATAAAACTTTATCTTCTTCCAATTCCTCTCTCCTTAAAATTTATTTAATTTCTTGCTTCTTATAATTAATAGTACCTTATATTCAAATATTTTTCAAATATTTTTTATAAAGAAAAAACACCCTTTTTATGAAACAAAGTTATTTTCATTAGTATTTTAGAGTGTTCTTCTTATTTTTCAATTATTCATATTTTTTATTAATTTAACAATTAAATAATTTTATTTTAAATTATTTTTCTTTTACTTTTCTTTTTAATAATCCCAAAAATATTGCTGATGCTAAGCTTCCTATAACTATTGCTAAAAGATACATTATAAAATTGTTACTCAATGCCATTACAAGTATTCCTCCATGAGGAGCAGGTATTTTAATACTGAATAACATTGTCAATCCTCCTGCTATTGCCGAACCTACAACATTGGCAGGGATTACTCTTCCCGGATCCGCCGCTGCATAAGGTATTGCTCCTTCTGTAATAAATGAAAGTCCCATTACATAGTTAGTCAATCCCGCTTCTCTTTCCTGCTCTGTAAATTTATTTTTGAACAATGATGAAGCTATTGCTATTGCCAATGGCGGAACCATTCCTCCTGCCATAACCGCTGCCATTGCTTCACTTCCTCCTGAATTTATAGTTGTTGCAAGAGTTCCTGTTCCGAAAACATAAGCCGCTTTATTTATAGGTCCTCCCATATCCACAGCCATCATTCCTCCCAATATAAGTCCCAGAAGTACTTTACTTGAACCGCTCATAGAAGCAAGATAAGTGTTCATTCCATTATTTATTATAGATACAACAGGATTTAATACAAGAACCATTGCCACTCCTACAATAAGTACCGATAATACAGGATAAAGAAGTATCATTTTCAATCCGCTCACTGATTTAGGTAATCCTTTTAGTGCTTGAATTAAAAATTTGACAATATATCCTGCCAGTATTCCTCCTGCTATTGCTCCTAAAAACCCTGAACCTCCTGCACTTGCCAATGCTCCTGCTACAAGTCCGGCCGTCAATGCCGCTCTGTCTCCTATACTGAAAGCTATATATCCTCCCAAAATTGGTACGAATAGACCAAATGCAGCTCCTCCTATTGTCATTAGCATTTTCGCCATGTAAGATTTTGAACCGTAATCAGAACCTGCATTCCCGTTTCCTGTAAGCGTATCAGCTAAAAATGCCAATGCTATCAATATACCTCCACTTATTACAAGAGGAAGCATATACGATACTCCGCTCATAAGATGTTTGTAAAAGCCTGTTTTCTCATTAGTTTTTGACCTACTTTCTTCTATAGGTGAAGCGATGTATTTAGGAAGATCCCCATCAAGAACTTTCTGAATAAGTCCTTTAGCATTGTTTATCCCTTCTCTTGCTCCTACTTTTATTAAAGGTTTTCCGTTAAATCTTTCCGTTTCTATATTTCTATCCACTGCAAGGATAACCCCTTTAGCATTATTTATATCATCTGCTGTAAGCTCATTTTTTCTTCCGTCTGTTCCGTTTGTTTCTACTTTTATTTTAACTCCCATTTCAGCTGCAGCTTTTTTTAAAGCTTCTTCAGCCATATATGTATGGGCTATACCCGTAGGACATGCCGTTGCTGCAACTATATAAACTTCATTTCCATTTATAGAATTTCCCGCTGTCTTTTCATTTTTTTGAGCTTCCAGCTTTTCTGTTTCCTTTTTATTTATTATTTCCAATACTTCTTCAGCACTCCCTGCTTTTTCAAGACTTGTTTTGAAATCATCGTCTAATAACAACTGTGTCAATCTTGCCAAGGTTTCAATATGTGTATTGTCAGCTCCCGCAGGAGCAGCTATCATAAAAAATAATTTTGACGATTCTCCATCCATTGAGCCGTATTCTATTCCTTTTGAACTTCTTCCCATTGCAAGAGCGGGCTTTTTTACATACTCTGTTTTTGCGTGAGGTATTGCAATTCCTTCCTCAAGTGCAGTAGAGCTTTGTTCTTCCCTTGCATTCAAAGCTTCCACATATCCTTCATAATCCAATAAAATCCCTGTATTATCATGTAATTTCGCTATTTCTCTTATCACATTTCCTTTATCAGTTGATTCTAAATCAAGATTAATTCTTTCTTTTATAAGTAAATCTGAAATTTTCATAATTTTATACACCTTCCTTAGCAATATTTATTTCTTCATATAATTTATAAATTAAATCCTTTTCTGCCAATCCGTAAGAATATGCGGTTGCACTTCCGGCAGCTACTGCAAGTCGGAACGAGTCTTCTATCGACATTCCTTTTACATATCCCGCTATAAACCCTGCTACCATGGAATCTCCTGCACCTATTGAATTTATCAGCACCCCTTGAGGTACAGAGGCTTCCATTACAAATTCTCCGTTTACGAATAATGCCCCTTCACCACCACGTGAAATAATTACATTTTTGACTCCTCTTTCCAAAAAAAACGAACATTTTTTTACAATTTCTTCTTTTGTTTCCAATTTTTCATTGAACATATCCCTAAGCTCATGTATATTCGGTTTAATGAAAAAGTTATTATATATATTATCCTGTAGCAGATTACCTCGCGTATCAAGTACAATTTCCACATCTGCTTCTATATTTTCTGAAAGCTCCTTATATATTTTTTTACTTATCATTTCAGGGATACTTCCTGATAAAACTAATATATCGCCATTTTTTAACTGTAAAAGCTTTTCAGCAAGTTCTTTTCGATTTTTTTCCGTAATTTCAGGAGAAACACCGTTTATTTCAGTTTCTTTGTCATTACCGTTCACTTTTACATTAATTCTCGTATTTCCGTCAATTTCTACAAATTCGGATTTTATCCCGTCATTTTTTAAATCTTTTATTATGAAATCTCCTGTAAATCCGGCGATATATCCTACTGCTGTTGATTCCACACCAAGATTTTTAAGAACTTTGGATACATTAATTCCTTTTCCTCCTGCTCTGAAATTTACTTTATCTGCAAGGTTTAAATGCTCCGTTTTCAGCTCTTTATTAATATACACATCATAATCAAGAGCGGGATTTAAAGTTAATGTATAAATCATATTTCCTCCCTTTCTTATTAATATTTTCAAATATATGACTTCAAAGAAGTTTTTGACAATTTTCCAAGGCATATCTTTTCCAATAGTCATATATTTTAATCATATTAATAAAAATATTTTTTATATCTATTATTTTTTTTAATAGTTTGTTTAGTCGTTACTATTTTACAGTCTTTCAAATCAGAAAATTTTACATTTGAAATTTTATCAAATTTTTCTTTATCCGCCAGAACATATTTTTCACGAGATAATTCAATTACTCTTTTTTTTAAAATAGCTTCATTTATCTCAGGAGTGGTAAATCCATTTTCTATATTTATTCCGTTCACTCCCACAAAACATTTTTCAAATCTGTATTTATTCAGTGAAGCAAGAGCTTCAACTCCTACTACCGCCTTTGTGGACTGCTTTATTTCTCCCCCAAGCATAATAGTCTTAATGTTATATTTTAGCAGTTCTTCAATATGCATAAGTCCGTTTGTCACAACCGTAATATTCATATTTTTTAATTTTTCAATCACATAAAATACTGTTGTTCCTGCATCTAAATATATGAAGTCCCCCTGTTTGAGAATTTTTGATACTTTTTCGGCTATTTCCTTTTTTTCGTTTACATTTTCTTTAAATCTGTCTTTTACTTCAACATCAAAATTCAAATTTTTATGCTGACACACTCCTCCTTTTATTTTCAGAAGAAGCCCTTTTGAATACATTTTTTCCACATCTCTTCTGATTGTTGACGAGGAAACGTCCATTATCCTGTCCAGATCTTGATAGGAGAGTCTTCCCCTTTTATTAAGCTCTGATATTATTTTTTCAAATCTGTCTATTTCCAGCATATCTTACTTCCTCTTTTTTATTTTTTATATCCTTATAATATACTTTATTTTTTTCAAAGTCAATCATTTTTTTCATTTTTTTTCAATTTTTTTTATTTTTTTTCACAAAAATATAAATTGATATATATTTTTTATTTTAGTATTTAAATTATAAATACAATTTTTACATGTTTTTATTTAAAATTATTTTACATTATTTCTAAACTTCCTTTGACATTAAAAATTTTTCCAAGAAAATATGAGATTGCATTGCTTGAAAAACTGCTGCATGAACATAGTGAGTTTACTTTTTTAAAAGTATAATGAGTATTTAAATTTGAAGTTGGTATAAGAAAATATGAAGGTGATGATAAGTATTCATAAAAAAATTCTCATTCAAAGGAATAATTTATTAAATTTCTATCGAATTTCTAATAAATTAAGAATACAATTATTTAAATAAAATAATTAAAAATAAGGAGATATATTTATGAAATTGAAAAAAATTTTAGCAACTTCTTTTTTACTTGCTGCTCTCAGCTTAAACGGAGAAATTGTAAATAAGAGTACTTCCGGAGAGGCTGCAGAAAAAGCTTCTTTTTCTTCGGTTAACTCATCTAATGATATATATAGAGTTCAAGATGCATTTTCAAATGTATATGAAAAAAGTAAAGATTCTATAGTCAATATAAGAACGAAAAAAACAATTATTGTTAATACTTACAATCCTCTTGAGGAACTTCTTTTCGGTACTTCAGGGCGTAGACAGATAAAAAAGGAATCAGGAAGTCTCGGTTCGGGATTTATTATTTCAGATAACGGTTATGTAATGACAAATAACCATGTTATTGATGGTGCCAATGAGATATTTGTAAAACTCTCTGACGGAAATGAATATTCTGCTAAACTTGTGGGAAGTTCCCCTGAAATAGATATTGCAATATTAAAAATCAACTCTAATAAAAAATTTATTCCATTAAGATTTGCAAACTCTGACAGTATAAAAATCGGACACTGGGCTATTGCCTTCGGAAATCCCTTAGGGCTTAACAGTTCTATGACAGTAGGAGTAATAGGAGCGTTAGGAAGAAGTTCATTAGGAATTGAGCAGATAGAAAACTTTATTCAGACAGATGCTGCGATAAATCAAGGAAATAGTGGAGGTCCTCTTTTAGATATTAACGGAAATGTCATCGGTGTAAATACGGCCATTTTCTCTACAACGGGAGGAAGTATAGGAATAGGATTTGCAATACCTTCAAATCTTGCACAAAATGTAAAAGACTCTATTATAAGAACCGGAAGATTTGAACGTCCTTATTTAGGTGTTTCAATAGCTGATTTATCTTCACTCTCTGCAGGACAGACAAGACCGCCTTATTCTTACGGAGTATATATAAATAAAGTATTTGAAAATTCACCTGCAGCTAAATACGGTATCCGTGAAAAAGATATAATTCTTGAACTTAATAATAAAAGGATTTTATCTGCAAGTTCATTTATAGGTGAACTTGCTGCAAAAAGAATTGGAGACACTATCAGCCTGAAAATATATTCAAACGGAAAAGAAAAAAATATAAACCTTGTTTTAGAGAAATTTAACAGCCGTAACTGATATAATTGTTTATAACCCTCAATATTATTAATATTTAATAAATTACTCAGTTCACTGATTTATGTAAACCTCAATAGCTTAAATAAGCTATTGAGGTTTATTAATAAGAAGCTATTAATATAATAATAAGAAACCCTGTTAATTTAAAAATCAAATCAGTAGATGGCTAAACTTAACATATTATACTTCAGTATGTTCAAGGGTTGTTTTATAAACTCAAAAATATATTGGTCTATATATTTTATACATTTTATTATTTTTGGCTCAAAATAACTCTTCTAGTTTTTTATATCTGAATTTATTTATTGTTTTATTTTAACGAAGTATTATATAATTTCTTAAAAATATATATGGAAAAATAAAAGTGTACGTACAGTTTTCAACTATTTTATTATTTTCCAGTTTTTTATATTTTTTTCTTTAATATTAAAAACACACTTACTATACCTGATATTGTAGCTTCTTTTATTATAAACTCACGTAAATTCATATAAATTTTATGGAATATGCCATAAAATAAAAATTTTGTTATAAAACACCTAAAAAATAAGTTTCTATTAAATAAAAAATTTTTTCTATTTTTGTCTCTCGTTTTAAAAAGAATATTTTTTACATAAATAATGTGAACAAGGAAAAAGAAATTATTATTCTTATACTCACATAAAAAACCATGTATTTTAATATTATTTTTAATCCTTTATTTATTTTATAATCTTATTAATAATATATAATAGACAGAAAGTTAATATAAATAACAAAATTCTGATAAAAATATATATGTACAATAATCATATTTCTTCTAAAACATAAGATATTAAAGTAAGCATACGAGTAAAAAAGATAAAAGGAAGTAACATAATATCCGATAATAACACAGTATATTAAGAAAATTTTCTTTCTTCAAATATTTGAATATTTTCCCTCCTTTAATCTGTTTATTTTAATTAAAACTCCAAATTTACTTTTATTTTTAAGTTTACTTAACCTTACAATAATAATTAAAAACTGAAAATTCTCTTTTAAATTTTATATTTTATGTAAGTATAGTATAGTTTTTTAAAAACAGATACATAAAAATAAAAAAATATATATATACATCTTTTAGATATACTGTTATTTAATATTTCACCATATTTTTCTTTTAATAATAAAAATGTTATTATTACTACCAAAATTATTATTTCACCATTCATAAATTCATAAAAATTTGCAACAAATTTTTTCAATGTTTCATTAAAATATAAAGTAGGTGCATTAAAATATCTACTAAACGTAAAAATAGATACATAACTTAATATATAAGCTTCTATTAAATAAAAATTCTTTCTCATATTAAACCTCACATTTTATAATAAATATTTTTGTTCCAAATTGATAATTCCTCATCCAATTCTATAATTAGCTGTCATAACTAACAGTACAAATATTACCAGTCGAATATTCAAATAAAATACTAAATATTTTAATATGACTTTTAGTATTTTATTAAGTGAAATATTTTTTACAGTTTTATTTATTATATTTAATAAATAAAATAAAAATATCAGTACCAAAATTTTAACAACTGTATAAGTAAATACCCCAATTATTAACTCAGGCATAAATAATAAAAGCATTAATGAGAAAAAAACATCAAAATATCAGGTAAAAGTAATATATCAAAAAAATTTTCTTTTATTAAAGACTTAAACATTAAAAACCTCCTCCTCTTGTTTGAATCGGGCCTACACTTTTAATAAATAAAAATTTTTCTTTAGAATTTTTTGATATTAACTGTTCCAATGACAATCTCCCTCTATTATTATTTTTATTAGCCAATTCTTTTAAAGATTTATAATTTCTCATTATAAGTTCTCCTAAAGCTAAACTTCCTATACTTTCTCTTAATTTAGGATTGGTCATATCAGTAGGACCGGTTCCATATTTTATCCATAAATCTATATCTAATTTATGCTTTAGTTTATTCACATTTGTTATATCAGAATCCACAGGATAGGAATAATAATTATATGTCCCTATTATTGAAGGATCATAAACGGCTTTATTATTTCCATCTAAAATTACTTCCTCTCCATTTGAACCGACATATTTTTTATTTTTACCATTAAAGTTCAAATACACTGTTCCGTTTCTATATTCTAAATTGTGATAAATAGACTCTGTTTCAGAAACTTTATTCATTTCCATTTTTCCAATTCCGCCTTGTTCAGTTCTATAACTGATTATTATTTTTTTTCCGTCCTCATCCGACTTTCCTTCATATTTTACATCTCTTAAAGCATATTTAGATTGAAAACAATAATAATTAACTTTTTCTCTGTAAGCCTGACTAATTTTATATGTATTCCAATTTACAGTAAATTTACCTTTTCCGTACCACCAATCAATGTTATTCTGTATTTCATCCTCGCTGTATATTCTTCTTTTATTATCATGTGAGACTCTTAAATCCTTATTATAATAATTTGCCCCTTCATTTTCTCCTGTCATTTTTTTCTAGCTTTTCTTTCCGTTTCTTCTCTAATTTCCTGTAAATTTCTTGGCATTTTCCCTCCTTAAGTTTTTATTTGTTTATAAATTTTATAATCTTTCTTTTTCTTTATTATAAAATATTTCCAATCCTTTTTCAAATTTCCGAATTTTAGTGATTTTTTCTCTGCAACTATTGTTTTTACTTTACTTAAAACTTTATTTTTTACTTTAATTTTTTAAATTTAAATTTTCATTTTATAAATATCAATTTATTTTTATATCATTAAATAAAAGTATAAATTTTAATATCCGTTTCTTTAAATATAAAAATGACTCCTAAATCTTTTCAACCTTTACTGTCCGGATTGCCAAATTTTAGAAGTCATATTTTTAAACATTATTTAAGTTTTATTTGCTTTGTTTTAGAGTTGCTTCCCATTGGGAAACTTCATCTGTAAAATAATTCAGAAATTCATCGACTTTTCTTCCCTTTATTTCTATTTCCATAACTTTGTCATTTTCTCTTATAAGTCTTAATACACTTAAATCTTCCCTTGATTTCAGCTCTCCGATTATCGTGTATTTACCGTTTAATTGAGATAACGGAGAAACAGTTATAAAAAATTGACTGCTGTTTGTGTTCGGTCCTGTATTTGCCATTGCCAGCATTCCCGCACTTCCAAATGTAAGCCAATCCACTATTTCATCATTAACAAGGTACCCTGTATTTCCTGTTCCGTTTCCTTCAGGATCTCCTGTCTGAGCTAATACATTATTTATAACCCTGTGAAATGACAATCCGTTATAAAAATTACTTTTAGCTAAAAATACAAAACTCGCCACATTTTGAGGAGCTGCTTCAGGATACAGAAATAATGTAATATCTCCTTTATTTGTTTTTACCACAGCTTCCAGTTCAAACTTCTTCATTTGTTTCTTAAATTTATTATAATCCTTTCTTTCCTGTCTTTCGAGTTTTTTCTCAGCTCTGGTTTTTTTTATTTTTGTTTCTGCATTACCTATATTAAAAAACATCATCATTAAAATTCCAAGTAGCAGTATTTTTCTCATTTTATCAAACCTCTCTCAAAAAATTTAGTTTTTAATTCTTGTTATTACATCTTCAACATCTATTTTATTATTATAGTCAAATTCAAAAATACTAAAATCAAAAACTTCTATTTCAAGATCCATTTTCATTTTTTCCCTTTCAGTAACAAAATTATTATAAACTACGAGAACTAAAGCGGGATTGTCATTTGCATCACGTACATCTACAATATTAATTAGCCGTCCATCTGCAATATTAAATGTATCTCTTATTATTTCATAAGCCTGTTTTTTATTTTTGATTTCTCTATAAAAATTGGTAGCTATCAAAGGTAGTTTTATACCGAATAAAATTTCAGGTTCCTCTCGTTTCTTAAATTTAATTATCGCCATACTTTTTCCTTTAAACTCTTGTTTTATTAATTATACCATATACATGAGTTTTTTTCAATTTTCCTATAAAATTCTATATTTTTTCTATGGATTTTATAATTTTGTCTTAATTGCTTGATTGGTACTTTCTTAAGCCGGCATACCACATTTTGTAAATTATAACGGTAAAAACTGTAACAAAGATAATATACCAGCACATATTCATAACATTTATTCTTCCTCTTATAATGTCCACAGGCAGATTAATGGAAGTCAATGCAGGCAGTATCCACATTAAAAGAATCTGAATCCACTTAGGATAAATTGACGCAGGTCTCGTAGAATTTTCCATTAAAGTTTCAGGTATCCACATAAGTGCCTCTGACTTTTCCTTCCAGAAAGAAACCATAACTACCAGATAGTTAAGTAAAAATATAAACCATATACCTATTAACACACATAAAATATATAACAATATCTGTAATACACTCAGATTCCTTTTTGAAATAATCCAGCTTTGGACAATTATTCCTAATATTATATTGATAATGCTCGGAAAATCCGCTTTGTATAAAGCATAGTACCAGAAAGAATTCAACGGACGTAAAATAATATAATCCAGATTTCCTTCAATTATATTACTGATTAATCCTGAAACTCCCCATACAAATATAAGATTATAACTATACTGTATAATGGAAGCGGTCGTAACTAAACTGAAATAATCCCATTTTGTCCAGCCTAATATATTATCAGTATAACTGAAATAAACCATTCCCGCAAACATTTCTATTATATAAAATAATAGCCCGAATATTACAATGAGTATGGAAGTCGTTCTGTAAATCAGAACTTGCTGTATACTGTTTGCAAGCATTGTCCTATATACTCCTAAATTCATAATTACGCCCCCATTCCTTCATATCTTCTCAATCCTGCTTTAAAAGCCTTTCCATAACATACTTTTAATATTATTCCCCACATAATTACCGAAATAATATAAATCAGCATTTCTTTATGAGAAAAAGCATTTTGAATTGAACGTATTGAAATGTATCCCACTAAGGAAAAAGGATTGTATTTAACTATGTCGTAAATTTTTTCAGGCAGTAAATCCAAAGGAAAATATACCCCTGAAAAAAGTAGATAAACTCCTATCAATATTACGTGAACAGGCCATATGTCAATCAGCCAGAAAGCTACAGTAGACACAAAGGAAATCACATAAAAAAACATTATAAAACATAAAATAACAAATACTATAACTTCCATAAAATACAACGGACTTTTAAAATGTCCCGTAACTCCCTGAAAAACAATAGCCGACAAATATACAAGCATAGGAAAGAAAACTCTTCCTGCAAATGTTGCAAAACTTTCTCCCAGTAGGCTTAAAGGTCTTAAAAGTAAAGTTGTCAATTTGCCTTTATATACTCTTATTCCCAGTTCCCTTATATGTACGAAAGTGAACACATATCCTGTTAAATTTACTAAAACCATATATGTGAGCATCTGATTTCTGTCATAATGTCCCACTTTATCAGCAGATATTGAATTGTATATATTATTCCATATAAAATAAAACATGAATATCGGTACCATTCTTGATATGAAAGCTATAAAAACATTAAATTTATATTGTAATCTTATCGTAATCTGATTTAAAGCTATAATAAAATATTTTTTCATTTTTCTTCCTCCTCCGACTTTATTTCAGAATTTTTATTACTGAATAATCTGAAAATAATGTCTTCTAATTCAGGAGTATTTTCTTTTATGGAAATTATATTTTCCAAATCCAAATTTGAAATTTGACTGTTTTCATTTTTTCTAAAAATTTCAAAAATATTTTTTTCTATTTTTTTCACGATAAAATCACTGCTTTCAAAAGGCAGTTCTTCCTTTTTACTTTCTACAATGTAGCTTTTTCCGTTTACAAATCTTTTTTTCAGCTCTTCAATGGGTAAATCAAAATGTTTTTCACCTTTCAAAATGATAATGACTCTTTCACATAACTTTTCAATATCTTTCATATAATGACTTGTTAAAATAATCGTAGTATTTTCAGTTTTATTAATTTCGGACAGGAAATCGTATACTGCATACTGACTTGTTATGTCGAGTCCTATTGTCGGTTCATCTAAAAATAAAATTTGCGGCTTGTGTATCAATGAGCAGACCAGCTCAAATTTTATCCTTTCTCCAAGGGAAAGCTTTCTTACCGGAATATGTATTTTTTCTTTTAAATTCAATAATTTCAGTAATTTCTCAAGTCGTTCGTTAAATTCGTGCTTGTTTATGTTATAAACCTCTTTCAGCATTTTCAGCGTTTCCATTGGAGGTAAATCCCATATCAGCTGACTTTTCTGTCCTATTACTACACCGATATTTTTCAAATATTCTTTTTCTTTTTTATAAGGATTTGTACCTAAGCAATTCATTTCACCTGATTTTGCTTCCAAAATCCCTGTCATTAACTTTATTAAAGTCGTTTTACCCGCTCCGTTAGGACCGAGTAAGCCGACTATTTCACCTTTATTTATTGATATATCAACATTTATAACAGCTTCAGCCTTTTTATACTTTCTTTTAAAAAAATCTTTTAAAGTACCTTTAAGTCCTGAACTTTTCTCATATGTCTCATACCAGTAATTCAATTTTTCACATTTTATTATTTCTTTTGTTTCCGATTTTTTCATATATATTGACATTATTTCTCCCCTCTTCTGTCAATAATTTTACTTTAGAGGGATTGTATCGCTTTTGTCAGCGGAGGAATAACCTGTTTTTTCCTTGAAACTACTCCTTTCAAAGTTACAAGGCTATTTTCAACTTTAACATTAAAAGCCTTTTCTATTATTCCATTTCCCTCTCCTGCAACTATTCCTATTGAATCATTTGACAGAATATTAGTTATTATAAATAGGAAAAATTTTAATCCGTCTTTTGAAATAATATCGTTCATTTCACTAATTAATTTTTCCTTTTTTTCTAAAAGTTCTGCTTCATTTACAGTATTTACCTGTGCTACTCCTACTTTTACACCATCTATTTCAAATGTTTTCATATCCATATTAATAAGTTCTGCTTCAGATTTTCCTCCTAAAGCAGTTCCTGCCTTAAGCATTTCAAGTCCATATTTCTGAGGATCTACTCCTGCAATTTCTCCAAGTGCTTTTCCCGCTTTTATATCATGCTCAGTGCAAGTAGGTGATTTAAACAACAGTGTATCCGAAATAATAGCACTTAACATAAGTCCGGCTGTTTTTTTTGACGGAACAAGGTTATTTTCCCTGAACAGATTAAGAATAATCGTAGCTGTACATCCTACAGGAGACATTCTCACTGTAAGCGGCTCATCTACATTAAAGTTTGATATTCTGTGATGATCTACAAGTTCTAACACTTTAGCTTCTTCAAATCCGTCAGCTGTCTGTGTTCTCTCGTTGTGATCCACAAGAATAATTTTTTTTCCTGCAACATTTTCTACCAATTCAGGCTTTTCCACTTTAAAATAATCTAATGCAAACTTTGTTTCTTCGTTAATTTCTCCCAGTCTTACAGGTTTTACATCTTTTCCCAACTTCCCTTTTAATTCGGCATAGGCTATTGCCGAGCAGATAGTATCCGTATCCGGATTTTTATGCCCAAAAACTAATATTGACATTATCGTCCCTCCTAATAATATTTTCTTACACTGTGGCATTATTGCCTATAAGTTAAAAATAACACTCAAAATTACGGATAACATTTTTAATTTTAATGATTTCTTGCTGTTAAAAACGTTATTCTTAAAAAATACTGTAAAGTTACATGGAGTATAAAATAAATAAACATTTTTTAACTTAATAAGGCAGAACCGTTATTAATCCAAAATTTTAAATACAAAAATTTTGAATATTAATTTTATTTATAATAATTTTATTATATCAAATTAAATTTTATCCGATTTTTTATTTTAAATACATTTTAATAATAATGCATCCATGATTTTTTTATTTTTAAATATATTTTATAACATATAATTTTTTTATATTTTAATTTAATCAAATTTTTAATTTAATGAAAATATTTCTATAAATTATTATTCTTATAATGTTATAAAATCACATAATATATTATCATAGAAAATCTAATTTATTTTTCCGTTCTGTAAACTTTCGATATAAAAATAAATACTCAAATTTACACAAGCCTCTGATTTTCTTATACATCAGATATTTTTAAAATAAAAATCCTTATAACGAAAAATTTTCGGAAAATCTTCATAAGTTGGATAAACATATTATTCTTGATTTAAAAATTGTTTTTTCATTTATAAAAATATTTCTAAAAAACTTTAAAATTAATTATACAAAATTCCAAAATGTTCCATTATAAACATTATTCCGAATGCAATGGAAAATCCTAAAATACCTCCTGCAAAAACTTCACGGAAACTATGTATTCCTGCTTTTACTCTACTTTGAGCAACCAAAAGAGCCATAAGAAAAACTAATGCCAACACTCTTATATCATTTGTCATAAACATAAGTATACCGAATGTTGCAAAAGCTATTGCACTATGTCCGCTCGGCATTCCTCCTTCAAGAGGAGTGCCCCTTTTATAAAAAGATTTTATTATAATTACTATAATTGCTATAAGAACAATTATAAGTATTGCTATATTACCTTTTCTCCCTGCTATAATATGAAGCTGTTTCTTATTATCCAGTATATTTAAAAGTTTATCATAAAATATGAGATATCCTACACAGAGAGCATTTATCGCAGCTATAAGTACCGCTCCCGCCGCTACATCTTTTGCCAGTTTTGCCAAAGGATGTCTTTCAGGGGAAATCAAATCAACAAGTGCTTCAACAGATGTATTTATGAGTTCTGTAATCATTACAAAAGCTACTGAAATTGAAATTATGAGTATTTCAATTTTACTTGCATTAGTCAATATTGCAAGAATGACTATTATTATTGCCGCCATTATGTGAACTTTCATATGTTTTTCATTTCTTATGGCTTCTGTCAGTCCTTCTATTGCAAAATTAAAACTATCTACAATTCTCCTATCTCTTTCTCTTTCTTTTTTTATATCCCAGTTATAATTTTCATATTTCTTAAAGAAAAAAGTCTTTTTCCTTTTTACTGTTTTTTCCTTCACCTTTAATTCCTCATTATTTTTATCCATAAAATACCTCATCTGTTTGGATTAGTTGTATAAATTTTATCAATTCCTTATATAATGAAATTTTTCAAGTATTTTTTCCTCTTTTTCTCTCATAATTTTCTTATCTTTCTCCTCTATATGGTCATATCCGAGCAAATGTAATATTCCGTGACATAAAACATAGTAAAATTCTCTTTCTTCCGAGTGTCCATACTCTTTTGCCTGATCTTTTACCTTTTCAAGGGAAATTATAATATCTCCGAGTACATTCATCCCGCCTATATTTTCAGTTTCATTGTAAGCAAAAGAAATTACATCTGTTTCGGTATTTTTATTTCTATATTCACTGTTTATTTTTTTTATAATCTCATTATTTGCTATTAATAAGGACAAATAATAATTATTTTTAATATACATTTCTTTATATTCATTTTCAATAACAAATTCGGCAAATTTTTCAATTTTCTCTTCATCGAGATATTCTTCAAGTTTCTTAATTTCATAAGTTATATCACATTCCAACATTATTTTCTCTCCTTCTTGAATTTTCATCAAGTCTCGGATATTTTATCCTTTCATGATAAGCCCCCTGAAGTACATTTAAGAAAGCTTGTATAACTTTTTCTATTTCTCCTAAAGTCAAATCGGAGTTATCAAGCTGATTGTCATCAATTTTGTATCTGATGAGATATCTTATCAAATTTTCGATTCCTTCTCTACTTTTATCTTCTGAAGACCTTACTGCTGCTTCAATGGTATCTGCAAGAAGAATAATCCCCGATTCTTTTGATTTTGGCTTTGGACCGCTATATCTGAAATCGGATTCCAGAACTTCTTCATCATTTTCCAGTGCTTTATAATAGAAAAACTGTACAAGAGTTGTTCCATGATGTTCCAGTATTATATCAAGTATTTCTTTTGGAAGTTTATTCTGCTTTCCTATTATATAACCGTCTTTTGTATGGGATATTATTATTAAAGCACTCAGTGACGGTTTTATAGTATTATGGGGATTTTCCCCTCCTTTCTGATTTTCCACAAAAAACATTGGCCTTTTCATTTTTCCTATATCATGATAATAAGAAGCTACCCTTGCGAATGTGGCATTTGCTCCTATGGCTTCCGCTCCCGCTTCAGCCAGTGCTCCCACCATTATGCTGTGGTGAAAAGTTCCCGGAGCTGTAACTAAAAGTTGTTTCAACAATGTATGGGAAAAATCACTTAATTCCAAAAGTTTAATGTCCGTTAGTATGTCAAATGTATTTTCGAGATAAGGTAAAAGCCCTAAAGAAATCATCCCTGTCAAAATACCTGATAATATTGAAAATATTATCATTACTATAAGGAATGTAAATTCAAGCTGATTTACAAGTCCATAGCTCAATGACATTATTCCCTGAAACATTCCCGTAAATATCCCCAGCTTTACTATATCACTTCTGCTTGTAAGTTTATCCGCTTTATATATTGCCACTAAAGTAACTGCCACAATTACAAGAAACCATGTTTCATCTCTTGAAAGCAATATCATATTAAAAAATGTTAAAGTCAATGCAAAGACTTTATCTCCAAGTATTGTCAATACTATCGGTATCATTGCAAAAGGAAGAAGATATATCATATATTCATCGTTAAATAATGTGACATATAAAATATTTATTATAATAATAGTCAGTAATGAAGGATAAAAAGCCTTTGATTCCACCGTTTTTTTACAGTATTTTTTGAGAATGTAATAAAATAAAGCTCCTATAAGCATAAAAGTTATAATCAGTCCTGCTATTTTCCTTGCTTTATCCTGTCCTCTCACTAGATTTAACTTCTCCAGTTTTTCATAGTCATCACTGTCAATAATTTCACCTTTTTTGACTATTATATCCCCTTTATATATTTTTATTTCTTTATCCTTAAGTGAATCTATATTATCTTCTATTTTTTGAGCTGTCTTTTTCTCATTTATTTTTAAGTTAGGTCTTATAAAATTTCTCAGAAATTTTTTATCAAGCTCGTCTATTTTAATATTGTTTTTACTTACTATAGTATCAAACTCACTTGTATTTACTATTCCTATTTCATAAATCTCTTTTATTATCGTAATAAGATTTACGACATATCCTATACTTTCCCGCTCTATAATCCCTTTAAATTCCTTTACAGTAAGATTGTACCTGTTATCCCTTATAAAATTACTTATACTCTGGTCACTGGATAAATCAACATTTTTTGCATCTCTGAAGAAATTATTTATTCCGACTACTGCTTCATCAGGAACTGAAGAAATTTTATCATATTCAGGAGTTGTATTTTTTATTATTTTGTCTTTAATTCCCTTATCCAAAATATCTATAGTGTAAACTACATCTTTGTATGCTATTATATCTGAAGTTGCTTCACTTCCTATTGTATAATTCGATCCCAGTTTTGAAAGCTCTATAATTACTCCAAAAGAAAAAAATACGATCATTGACCATATAAATCTGTTTATAAATTTTCTGTCAGATATTACCGACAAACTTTCTTTTTTATGCTTTTCTTTTATTTCAAATACAATTTCGCGTCCAAATATATTAAATGTCATTTTTTTCCTCCAATTACTCAGATTCCATTAATTCCAAAATTTTATTTCTACTTTTCTCAATTATATTTTTAGGCAATGATTTTAAAAATTTTTTTCCATAAACTTTTTTTATAATCCTGTTATCTAAAATTGTTATAATACCTGTGTCTTGCTTGCTTCTTATAAGTCTCCCCACTCCTTGCTTGAATTTTATTACAGCTTGAGGTACCTGATAATCGTTAAAAGGATTTTTCCCTTTTTTTCTTGTATTTTCTATAATTGCTTCAGTAACGGGATCATTAGGCACCTTAAAAGGTAATTTCACTATAATTACTGACTTTAACTGTTCTCCCTGAACGTCCACTCCCTCCCAAAAGCTGTCAGTTCCAAATAGAACAGGACTTTTTGATGTTTTAAAAATCTCTATCATTTCATGTCTCGGATAATCATTCTGTTTTATAAGAGTATACTCATTTTTATTAAAATAGAACTTCAGCTTATTATATAAATAGTTCATTGAACTATATGAAGTAAAAAGCAAAAAACAATGTCCATCAGTCTTTTTTATAATTTTTTCTATAAAACGTTCTAGATCAGCTAAAAAATCCATACTATTGGGATCTAAAGTATCATTCGGTATATATACTTTCATCTGTTTTTCGTAATCAAAAGGAGAAGTTATAATTTTTTCCTCGATTTCTTTCTTTTCACTGTTTTTAAGTCCTATACTTTTTTTATAATAATCAAATTTATTATCCACTGCTAGAGTCGCCGATGTGAAAATCATTCTGTTCATTTTATTGAACAAATTTTCTTCAAGGGATTCAGCTATATCAAAAGGAGTGGCATAAAGGCGTATATTTGCTCTGGAAGAATTAATATTTAGCCAGTACACAAAATTTTCATCATCTCCCCGTAATATAAATTCAAAATTTACAAAGTATTGCTTCAGACGTTCAAAATACCTTGTAAAATCAAATATAATACCATTTTCATCTTCCAATTCAAAACTATCTATAAAATTTAAAAATTTTACCGTTTTTCTTAACAATTCTCCGTATTTATCTTTAAAGTCGCTTTTCATATCCATTATTTCAAGCCAGAATTTACTATTTTTTATCTCATCTTTATCTATCCTTCTTTTTATTTCTCCTGTTGTTAATTCCTGTGCAAAAGGATATATTATTTTATCAAAAATTGTGTTACCGTAATCATAAAACTCATTTAAAGATCTAATAACTTCTTCTTTCATATCATCTATTTTTACATATTCTTCCTGTTTCAGATTTTCATTCAAATATACAAGAAGTCTTGTTAATGCTCCTGCATTATTCTGCCCTGTTGCTCTCCTGTTATATATATTACCTGTAAGTCTTCCGAATGTATGTCTTGATACTTCATAAGTAAAATAATTTCTCGCAGTATCTTCTATATTATGGGCTTCATCAAAAACAACAATATCATAATTAGGAAGTATGGAGTATTCCGTATTAAAACCTATTTCATTTCTTATTGACAAATCTGCAAAAAATAAATGATGATTTACTATTAACATATCCGCATTGGCTA
Source organism: Leptotrichia sp. OH3620_COT-345 (assembly GCF_003932895.1). Lineage (NCBI taxonomy): Bacteria > Fusobacteriati > Fusobacteriota > Fusobacteriia > Fusobacteriales > Leptotrichiaceae > Leptotrichia > Leptotrichia sp. OH3620_COT-345. The sequence continues at coordinate 217,686 of NZ_RQYW01000001.1, forward strand.
TTTTTTTTCTTGCTTTAAAAAAATAACAGTCTGAAGAACGACTTGAAGTACACAGGTCAGCTTCACAGTTTACTTGCTCCCATATATAGTTCGGAACTTCATATTTCAGCTCACTTCTATCTCCCGTTTCGGTTATTTCATCCCATTCAAGAATTTTTTTTAATATTCTTTTTTCCCTTTTTTCTTCTTCCGTATCCTTATCACTTTCAAGTGTATTTATATTCTTTAACTTTCTCTTACAGAGATAATTTCCTCTACCTTTTACTATCTCATATATAAAATCTTTTTCAATTATTTTTCTTATTAGAGGTATATCTTTATTTATAAGCTGTTCTTGTAAATTTATCGTATTTGTGGAAATAATAAGTTTCAAATTATTTTCCAGAGCATATAATAAAGTCGGCAATAAATAAGCTATTGTTTTTCCTGTTCCTGTTCCGGCTTCTACAATAAGTTTCTTATTTTCATTTATACATTTTTCAATGTATTTTGACATTTTATATTGCTCTTTACGTGGTTCAAACATCTTTATTTTTTCATGTATTTTCCCATTTTCTCCAAAAAATTCATCTATATTTATTTTAATATATTTTTTCAGAGGAACCATTACATATATTTCATCAACCTCATTATTTACAATATACGAAGCTCCTCCAGATTCTCCATATAGACTTGAAATTTCCACATCTTCATTAGAAGGTATTAATATTCCCGAAGGATGGTTATGTATTATAACTTCATTTTTTCTCATCATATTAAGCAATGCCGCAACAGAATTTCCATTTCCTCTTGCTATCACCTCAACATCAGTAACAAGACCTTTATCATCCGGTATCCCTCTGAAAAAAATTTCATTTCCGCCTGAGTTTTCTATTTCATTTTTAATTATTTCTGCTACTTCGACATTAATAAAATCGGCAATCTTCATTTTTCCTCCTATTAGAAGATTATACTATATATATGATTTTTTTTCAATAAAATAAGCCGCTTTATATACTTTTTAAAAAGTGTACAAAACTTCTGAAAATCACTATCTTAAATTATTTTTTATTCTTTTAGAATCTTCGATATTTAAAATTTTCCTTAAAAAATATTAGATTGTGCCGTTCGGAAAAACTACTGTCTGAACATAATGAGTTTACAATCTCTCAAGTATAATGAATATTTTTGAAGACTAAAAAATGTTGCAATCATTAGAGAGCGTGGGAGTTGCAATGATCCCTTACGAAAAATAAAAAAGACATTCTCACTATTTTGAGTCTGTCTTTATTATTTAATAATTTTAAAAAAATTTTTTTAAAATTAATTATCAGCATTATCCTGCCAATGAATTAACTTTTAATGCAAGTCTTGATTTTTTTCTTGATGCTGTATTTTTTTTAAGAACTCCCTTAGTTACAGCTTTATCTAATTCTTTATAGGCAACCTGTAATGCTGTTTTAGCTTCGTCGACATTTTTAGCTTCAACAGCCGAAAGAACTTTTTTTACAAATGTTTTAACTCTACTTTTTATAGCTTGATTTCTATTTGCATTTCTTTCACCAATGAAAATTCTTTTTTTAGATGATTTTGAATGTGCCATTTCATCCTCCTTTCAAATATCATTCTTTATATTTATGAATATTGCTCTATAACTTACGTATATGCAAAATTACCAAAGTATATTAACATTTTTTCCTATAAAAATCAAGTAATTTCATATTATTTATAAAAAACTTTTTATTTCCATACGCTCCATGACTTCATTTGCAACATATCCGACAATTCCTCCTGTCACTATTGTAATAAGAAACATAAACGGCAGATAACTTAGAAAAAATAAATCTGTTTTGTAAATAAAAGAAGCTGCTATTATCTGTCCTAATATATGAAAATTTGCTCCTACAATACTTACTCCGATTACTGAAAGCTTACTGTATTTTTTTGCAAATCCAACTGCACAAATTGAAAGTAGCATTCCCGACAGAGAAAAAAGAAAATTTATTCCAAATCCGTTTCTTAATATTCCCACGACAATTACTCTTATAATACCCAGTTTCACTCCATCTTTTACTCCATATGTGTAAACGACTGTCATTGTCACTATATTTACCAGACCTAATTTTATTCCCGGTATAAAAATAGGAATTACTATGATTGACTCTATTATTTGCAGTACTATTCCAAGACTCAGAAACATTGAAAGTTGAAGTACTTTTTTTAATTGTTTTTTTTCTTTTCCCAAGTATTTTATCTGTTTGTTTTCCATTAGCGTACCTCCACGTCGATATCACTATCGATAGAATTTTTGCCGCTATTTTTTACTGTTATTGTCACTTTATTAGGCTGACATATAATAGGTCTTGTACTATCATCTGTAAAACCTACAAGTGAACAGTAATGATAAGGAGAACTTTCTTTTATTACAGCAACTTTTTTATTTTTCACTTCAATTATAAGAGTTCCGAGTAATAACGGATAGTCTTTTTTTTTCATAATTATAACTTGATTTTTATTCAAATCGAGAGTCATTATTTCTTTCCCTGAATACCGAACTTCTGCTCGATTCCCTTTAGTATCCGTAAATATTATTTTAAATAAAAAAAGAAAAACTGAAATTGAAATTATAAATAGTATATACAAAATATCATATTTATTTATGTTTTTTTTATTCTTTAAAATTATATTTAACATAATTTTCTCCATTTATAAGCCTTTCGGTATTCTTTATTTCACCGTTTTTAAATGCCCATATTGCATCTATATTTCCCATATTTTTGACAAGTTTTTCCCCTTCTTCATAAGAAAGCAAAAACAATGCTGTAGACATAAAATCTGCAAAAGCTGAATTTTCAGTTATTACAGTCACTGAAGCAAACTCTCCTCCCGGTTTCAACTTTTTTAAATCTATGACATGACCGTAAATTTCTCCTTTATATACAAAATATCTCTGATAATTCCCTGTAGTGACCACCGACATATCTTTTGCCGCAATTTTTGCAATATATTCTCCTTTTTTATAGGGATTATTGTTATCAAGCTCGGTATTTCCATAAATAGGAGATGTTATTCCTATACAAAACTCTTCTCTGCATTTTTTCAAATCGGAAATTTTATTTTCTTTTTTTGGAACTTTTCTTTTTCCTATTATTCGTACGTTCCCCCCTGCAGATATTATAAAAGAAGTTATTCCCATTTTTTTCATTTTTTCAGCTACAAATTCGACTGCATATCCCTTTGCTACAGCTCCTACATTGATTTTCATGCACTTTTCCTTTAGAAATACGGTCTCTTCCTTTTTATTTATTACAATATTATTAATATCAGTGCATTTTGAAGCTTCTTTTAACTTTTCCTCTAAAGGTAAAGTATTTTCATTTCTTTTTTCCCAAAGATCTATTATAGAACCTGCTGCTATATTTACAGAATTGCTTACTTCTCTGTACATTCTTATGGATTCTTCGAGTAAATTTATTATATCCTTATCAACTTTTATCGCTTTTATCCCTGCATTATCATTTATTGTTTTTAAATTATTTATTCCGTCATAACTTTTATAAATAGTATACAGCTTATCGAACCTTTTCATTTCTTTCTCATAAACAGAGACATTTTTTTTGAATTCCTCTTCACTTTGAGCATACCCTGTAAGAATATGTGTAGTATCGAATAATTCGTCAACTGTTTCCGTATACAGTTTTTCTTTTTTATCCGAGCAATTTGAAAATAGGGCTAATATAAATACTAGAAGCCCTATATTTCTAAGTTTAAGGATTACTATATTTTTTTTTATGAAAGTTTTTATGTACTTTATCATATGTGCTCCTATATTTTTAATTCACTTCAACTTTAATAATTTCTCCATTATTTCCCGGTGTATTTTCAAGATACTCCTTTATTTCTTCTCTTATTGCAGGTTTCATAGGTCTACACTGTTTTAAGGATTTTATTTCTCCATTCAGTATACCTTCCGCAAAACCACTACATCCCGGATATCCACACGCACCGCAGTTGAATTTCGGTAGCATTTCATTTAACTTTGTCAATCGTTCATCAACTTTTACCTGTAAATATTTATCCGCTATCCCTAAAAGAAGTCCTAAAATTGCTCCTATTATTCCTAAAACAAGCATTGCTACTACCATAGCCCTTATATCCATTAATTTTTCTCCTTTCTGTCGGGATGATGCCCACATGAAAATTGCCTGCAACCTTTGCATCCAACTTTACTTATCAGATTTTCACACCCCTCAGGTTTAGGTGTATTTTTATTTAATATATAAGTCAGTATAAATATTCCTACAAGGAATAATACCCATAATAAAGGTGCCAATTCTATTCCCATTTATACCACTCCCGCAAATCCAAGCATAATCATTGCCATTATCGCTGCTGTAATCAGTGAAATAGGATTACCTTTAAAATGTTTTACTGTAGTTGCCAGTTCCAACCTTTCTCTGATTGTGGCAAATATAAGCATCACTAGCATAAAACCTATAGGTACTCCTATGGAATTCACTATCATCTGAGAAAAATTGTATCCCTCTCTTATATTCAGCAATGCAGTTCCAAGCACAGCACAATTTGTAGTAATTAAAGGTAAATAAACTCCCAGTGCTTTATACAATGGAGGAGAAAACTTCTTTATCACCATTTCAACAAATTGGACAAGAGAAGCTATAACAAGTATGAATGTTATTAAGTCAAGATACTCCATATTATAAGGAACTAATACTTTATAATAAATCCCATATGTTATAATAGATGAAGAAAATATTACAAAAATTACTGCAAGACTCATTCCAAAAGCTGATTTAAGACTTTTGGAAACCCCAAGAAATGGGCAAACTCCCAGATATTTTGTAAGAATTATGTTATTAATCAGAACAGCTGATATAAATAAAGTAAACAGTTCCATTTTATTTCACCTGCCCTTTTTTCTTAGTATCTTTTTTTACAGGTTTATTTTTATATATGTTGAACAATCCTGCCAATAATCCGAAACTCAAAAATGCTCCTGCTCCCGATGTAAAAAATGATGCTCCGTAATTTTTGAACATTGATATCTGAAATACTATTTTTTCACTATCAAATAAACTCTTCAACTGTAATTCTCCTGTTCCGAGTATTTCTCTGAAAGCAGACATCGCAATCAAACTTATTCCAAAACCGATACTTACTCCTATAGCATCCATAAATGAATCAGTTACCGTATTTTTGCTGGCAAAAGCTTCAGCTCTTCCCAAAACTATACAGTTTACTACTATAAGTGCAAGAAAAACTCCTAATGATTCATATACTGGTAAAGCATAAGCATTTAACATCATTTCACAGAATTTTACAGCTGTTGCAATAACTACTATATATACAGGTATTCTTATCTGATCAGGAACAATTTTCCTCATTGCCGAAATTATCGTATTTGTTATTATAAGGACTACTGTAAAAGCTGCTGTCATACCTACTGCATTTGTCAGTGAATTTGTTGTAGCAAGTATGGGACAGGTTCCAAGAAACATTACAAATACAGGATTTTCTTTTATTATTCCTGATTTTATCAGTTCAATTTTTTTCATTTTCTGTCCTCCTTCTTGTAATTTTTTTCAAAATGAGCAACTGCTTCCTTTATACCTTTATCAAGACCTTTGGAAGTTACTGTAGCCCCACTTATACCGTCAATATCATCGGAAACTGATTTTTCCGTAAACTGACTTTTGTATACCTCCTCATCCATTTTTGTTCCAAAGCCCGGGGTTTCATTATGTTCCAGTGAATTAAATGCCTTGTATTTCCCTTCTGGTGTTATAGCAAGTAAAAATCTTATTTTTCCTCCGTAACCTTTAGTTTTTACACTATATACATATCCTGAAACTTTCCCGTTTTCCTCTGCTTTAAATATTGTTTCTATAATTTTTGAATCTTTAGGAGCCTCTTCTTCACTAAATTCGGTATTTTTATTGAACATCACTTCAAGTTTTTTATTCTGTTTGGCTATATTTGCATTTTTTATTGTTTCTTTAGTTAAGGAGTTTGTTATTGAGAGGACAAATGCCGAAACTATACTGACAATTGCTAGAAATAAACTTAAATATAAAGACTTTTTCATAATTATGCACCTCTCCAGAATAATGTTATCAATAAAGCACTTATTCCAATAAGTCCTATAACATATATTTTCTTTCTATTTTCATTTTCATTTGTAGGAGATATTGTATACCTGTCTATCATAGGTGTCAACATATTCATAATAAGTATCGAATAAAGAACACCTTCAGGCATATTCGACCTGTATCTTAAAAGCATTGTAAAAAATGCCGCTCCTATTGCAAATATTATTTTCCCGTATGGACTTGAAGGGGATGTAACGGGATCAGTCAGCATAAACACTCCTCCAAATATCAATCCTCCTATCCCTATCTGTACTAAGGCAAAACCGAAAGGGGATAATCCGTGAACGAGTGCTGTTATAAAAGTGATTATAAAAGAAGTTCCTATATAAAACACAGGTAATCTCCAGTCCAAAACTTTCTTAATCGCTAAAAATATTCCCAATATTATTATAAGTAAAGCAAAAGTTTCTCCAATAGATCCTTTATAAAATCCTATATATAAATTTGTCAGAGATACACCCACATTTCCTGACCATCCTGTTCCTGAAAGCATTGTTGTAGGGGTAGCACCGCTCACTGAATCTACTGCCTTTGAAGGTAATACAGCCGTTAATTTATCTCCATAGGACATCATCACAAAAACCCGACCTATAAGAGCAGGATTAAATATATTCTGTCCAAATCCTCCAAATATTAATTTCCCTATAAGTATGGAAAATAGACTTCCTGATATAACTACATAATAAGGAGTACCTATAGGTAAAATAAGTGCGAACAGTATTGCAGTTACATAAGGAAATGATCGGTTTACAGCTTTTAATATATCCTTTTCTTTAAGCATATAAAAATAAGCCGCTTCACATAAATATGCTGAAATCAGTGATACTGCAATCATTAAAACTGCTTTTATTCCGTAATCAGCTCCAAGAGTAAAATAATATCCTGCGGAAACTGCAGAAACAATTAATAGAGTTATTGTAAGATAGAGCATTATTTCCTGTGTGGATAAAATATTTCTGTAATTCGGTGTAGTTCTTTTAAATATTATTTTCATTTTATTTGCCACCTGCCTTTCGGGCATTGGCTATTCTTGTTTTTGCCTTTCCTACCCAGTCGGTAACTTCTATTTTAGAAGGACAGATAAATGAGCATAGTCCACATGTTATGCATTTATCTGCTCCGGCATTTGTTACACTATCCAAATCTTTCATTTTTTCTCCGTTCATTATCTGGACAGGCTGTATCTTTGCGGGACAATATTCTACACAAAGTCCGCAACGCAGACAAGGCATTTCATCCGTATCCTTTTTAGGAAGTATAGTTACCGAATTGCTGTAACTGCTTATGACAAATTGGTCATTTGCTATGGATTTCCCCATCATAGGTCCTCCTGCAAGCACTACTATTTCTTCACATTTGTCATTATATCCTCCTATTTTATCTATTATGTAGTCTACCGATGTTCCAATAGGAACATACACATTTTCAGGATTTTTTATTCCTTCTCCTGAAACAGTGACTATTCTGTGTGTTATAGCTTTTTTCTGTCTTAATGCTTCAGACAGATATATTGCCGTTGTGGCATTATTTACTATTATACCTATTTCACTAGGAAAACGTTCATATTCTTTTTTAAATATTTCTCTTATGAGAACCCTTTCCCATCCCATAGGATAAGCATCGGGAACTCCCACTATTTCAATATCATTAAACTTTGCAGCTTTTTCTTTTAATTTTAAAATTAAATCTTTATTTGTTACTTTCACTGCAATAATTCCTTTTCCGGCATGTCCGGCTTTCATAAGAAAATGCGTTCCATCCAGTAATTCTTCAGAATGTTTTTCCATCACCTTATAATCCGATGTAAGATACGGTTCACACTCAACTGCATTTATAAGCACAGCTTCAATATTTTTTGCATTCTGATACTTTACATATGTAGGAAATCCCGAACCTCCAAGTCCCAATATTCCTATTTCCTTAATTGCTTCTACTAATTCTTCCGCTGAAAGACTGTCAGGATTATCATAAGAAAACGGAGTAATTTCATCATCTTTAAAATCATTTTCTATAAGCAGATGATTCTGAATTTTTCCTGATGTATGCATTCTTTTTTCAATCCCTTTGACTGTTCCTGAAACAGGCGAATACAGAGGAACATAAATGTCCTTTCGTGTAGCCAATTTTGTTCCTTTATGAACATAATCTCCCTCACTTACATGTACGTCAAAATCTGTCGATGCTCCGATAATCAAAGGAATATAAACAATTTCAGGCTCAGGTAAGCTAAGAACTTGTTTTGACTTTGTAAGTTCTTTTTTACCGTTAAGCCTAATTTTTCCAATTCCACTTAATAAGCTCATAAATTCTCTCTCCTCAAAAAATTCATAATATTGTAAATTTATTATCTCATCATTATAAGTGTACCACATAATTTTAAAAAAAGAAGAGTAAAAAAAGAAAAAATAATAAAACTGCAATAATTGTCAGTATATCTTTTATTTTCCATTTTAAAGGACTGTATTCGGTTCTCTCCTTATTTAAAATAAAATTTTTCACTTCCATTATTTCAAACATTCTGTTTGATTTTTGTAAAGTCAGTTGAAATAAAGGAATAATAATTAAAAAAATTTCCTTTATATTCAGTAAAAACTGCTTTATGTTTTTTCTTGAAAAATCTGCTCCTCTGCTTTTCTGAGCTTTCATTATTTTTCCTGCCTCTTCAAATATTATAGGAATAAATTGTAATGAAATCATAATATAAATACTGGTTTCACTATTTTTTCTTTTTTTATTCAAAATATAGTTTAGCCCTTTTATAATATCAGACGGTTTAGTAGTAAAAGTGAAAAGCTCGGTTATTGTTGTTAAAAGAAATATCTGTGTCATTATATTTAATGTAAATAAAACAGGAATATCATATATTTTTATCATTTTTAAATCCAAAAGCAACTTTCCGGTGTTCATAAAAAAAATGTTGAAAAATAATAATATAAAGGAAATATACATATACACTTTTATTTTGGCTGTAATATTCAAAAAATTATATTTTGAAACATATGAAAATACTACTAAAAATATAAATATTAAAAAATAGGCATAGAAACTATGCCGTTTTATTAAAATTAAAATTATAAATAAAATCATTGTCAATATTTTAACTCTCGGATCAAGTTTATGTATGAAAGAATTTTCATGCGAATAAATTCCCATTTGGGATAATCTTTTTAAATTCATTTCATTTTTCTCCTAATATTCATATATTCTGTTTACAATTCGATATAGTTATCGGCATATTCATTTATTATACCTTTATTATGTGTAGTCATGACTATTGTCATACCGTTTTCTTTCAATTTTTTGAGTAATTCCATAATTCTTTTTCCAAACTCGTAATCAAGAGAAACAGTAGGTTCATCTAAAAATAATATTGTCGGTTCAGTACATATTGCAGTAGCTATTCCAAGTAATCTTTTTTCCCCTGAAGACAATGTAAACGGTGATCTCTTTTCATAATTTTCACTAAGTCCCACTGTAATAAGGGCTTTTTTTACTTTTTCATCTATTTTTCCCTTATTTTTCTTTTCAATCTTACATTTTTTTGTAATGTTATATTCTATTTCATCTTTCACTGCTTTTTGAAAAAACTGATTTTCAGGATTTTGAAAAACATATCCTGTATATTTTCTTATTTCTCTGAATTCCTTTTCTTCTGTATTTCCAGTAACTATAATATTTCTCTTTTTACTTTCTCTAATTATTTCATCACTTTTGTCATTTTGTTCTGAAAAGTCAATAAATATTTCTCCTTGAAATAACTCTTCTCTCGGAATAAAACCATACATAAGTTCAAAAAGTGTTGTTTTCCCGGTCCCTGACTTTCCTGTTATTACCGTTATTTCTCTTTCAGGAATAGAAAAAGAAAGATTATCAAACAATTTTTCAGAATTCTTTTCATGTGTGTAACTTACATTTTTTAACTTTATTTTTATTTTTCTATTTTTTTCTTCTTTTCTTAAATTATAAACTTTCCGTTCATTATTTTCCGAAAAAATATTATTTATTTTTTCATATTCAGAAAGCGTATAATTAAATTTTCCATTTGTTACATTTTTTCTGTTTAATATTATTATATTATCACTCTTTTCAATTTCTTCCGTATCATGAGATACTGATATGACTGTTTTTCCATCTTTCATCAATTTTCTTATTATATTGTCGGCTTCTTTTCTTTTCTCATTATCGAACATTTCCAGAGCTTCATCCAATATTATAATTTCAGGTTCTGTAACCAGTGCTGAAACAAGAGCAACTTTTTGCTTTTCTCCTCCTGACAGTTGAGAAATTCTTCTACTTAACAGATTTTCCATTTTAAAAAGTTCCGTATATTTTTTTATTAATATTTTCATTTTTTCATAAGGTATACAGTTATTTTCCATTCCGAAAATTAAACTGTCAATAACAGTTTCTCCTATAAGCTGCTCATCTGTATACTGAAAAACAACTCCCATTTTTTTTCTCATTTCATATAAAAAGGAAGCAGTATATTTTAAGAGAGCTCCATTTATAAATATTTCCCCTTTCTGAGGTTTTTCCAACCCCGTAATCAATTTAACAAGAGTTGTTTTTCCTGCTCCATTTTTCCCTGTAATTACATTATACTTATTTTTTTCAATGAAAAATGAAACATTATCCAATATTGTTTTATCTTTATTAAAATAATACACATTTTTAAATTCTATTATTTTGGAAATTATAATCACTCTCCCTGTAATACTAAAAACACGATATTTTCATATATCTTCATTTTTTCCCGTATGAGTCTGCTATTTCCATTATAAGAACTTCAACTCCGGCTTCCATTCCTACTTTACCCGTCTTTATATCTTTTTCAATTTCCCAACATCTGAAAACTAACTTTTTCAGATTTTTATGAGAATAATTTTTTAATCTTTCAAATTTTTTAAAAATAGAATATGGATTTGGAAACCTATTATTAGTTTTGAAACTCTCTTTTAATTTCTCAAACTCTCCTTTAAATATATTATAACTGCTGCTTAATTTCACTCCTGATTTTTCAAAACTGCTCAGCTTGTATATTATTTCCAACTCACTATACAGCGAATACAAAATCCCCATATATTCCTTACTTTTTTCAAGATATTTTATTACTTCACGGGATTTATCGGTAAATATTTTTTCAGTACATTCATAAATTTTATATTCTTTTTCAATGGAAATTATTTTTTTTACTTCATTTATATTAAACTTTTCCCCATTCAGAAAAATCTTTATTTTTTCCGTTTCACTTTTTACTTTTAAAGGATTCTTTCCTATCATTTCCATTAATAGCCCCGTATCTTTTTCAGTAATTTCCAATTCTTCCCTTATATATTTTTTTATTTCACTGTCATCTTCTTTTAAAAAGAGATAAACCTCCATTTTATTGTCTTTTTTTATTTCTTCCAGTTTTTTTGAAAGTTTTACTCCTATTTTCCCGTCTTCTTTGAAATAATCAATCACTATTTCTTTATCGGGTATGTCCAGAGATGTAATATAACCTAAAATTTTTTCCAAATCTTTAAGTTTTTCCCCTCTTTTCAACACAATTAATTCTTTTGATGAAAATATGGAATTAAAACTCACTTTTTCCAAAAATTTTTCTTCCTCCTTAATATCCGCATCAAAAAAACTTTCTTTTATTCCCGGGGTTTTTTTTCTGATTTTTTCCATTAAATCAAAATACTTAAATTCTCTATGTTTCATTCCGCCTATAAAATAAATCATCTGCTTCCTTCCGTTATTTTTATTTTATATTTTAAGTATACTCTTTTTAACTGTCAATTTCAATTTGATTTTTTAATTTTTTTATGTTAAAATTTTTGTGTAATAAATTACAGTTATTTAAAGGAGGTATTTATGAGTTCAAATGTTAAAGAACAGGTTTCAATTGGGGGGTTAAGAGCGAATGCTGCTGCTGCTCTTATAAATTTAAGTTTTTTTACAGGACTGGGTATTTTAATTCCTATCCTTGCATTAATTCTTGAAACTGAAAATAAATTTGTAAAAACTTATGCAAAACAGACATTGGCATTAAGTGTTTTTGTATTAGTATCATCTTTATTAAATATAATATTTCTTATAGGAACTGTTATTTTTGGAGTTGTCATCTTCGTTCTTATAGCTGTTCAGATTTTTGCCATTATAAAATCAATAATGGGTGATGAATTTGAAATTCCTTATATAAACAAAATTACAAATATTTTATTCATTGACTAAAATATACTTAAAAGGACTATTTTGAGAGTAATCTCTATCATAGTCCTTTTTTATTCTAACATGTATCTCCAACTCTTAAACTTAATGAAGTTTCCACTAATACTATTATATTATCATTTTATATGTTTTATCAAAAAAATATAAAATTATATTAATCGGAAAAATATCTGTCTAAATGTAATGAGCTTACTATTTTAAATACAACAAACATTTTTAAAGAACTAAAACGAAGTCGATAGTCGAAGTATGAAGACATTATAACCTTTATAAAGATAGTTTTTATTTCCCTCTATACTTATAAAGTCTAATTTTATATTTTTTCATATCTTCTTTATTTTCGGAACATGAAAGTATCATTATAAATAAGAGTACCGTCTGAATCCAGAAAATTGGAAAATCTGTAGAATTGTGGGCTACTATTCCTGCAACTATAGCTATTTTCAAAACATTACTTTTATCATCTTTAAAGATATCATATATATATTTCAGCCATACACTCATTAATGCCAAAGTTCCTACAATTCCATAGCTTAAAAGAAGCTCCGTCAAAGCATTATGAGAATGGGGATAAAATTTCGTATATTTGAAGTAATATCCGTTTCCATGTCCGAATATTACATTTGTTTTAAAAGCGTTAAATGCCATTTTCAGTATATCTCTTCTCAGCCAGTAATATTTTCCGATACTGCTTTCCCTTAAAAAAGGAAATATGTTAAAATAAACTCCTGTAATATATCCTCCTAATAAAAGAACACATATAAAAAAATATTTTTTTTCAAGAAAATAATAAAGTAAAACGAATATCCCTATTATTGCTGCTGCAAGAGATGATCTTGAACCTGACAGTAAAATAGTCAGAAAATTTAATATAAATATTAAAAAATTAATTTTTGATTTTTTCTTTAATGACAAATATAAATTTACAATTGTAGCCATCATCATTATATTTCCCAAATAATTCGGATTCAGATAGGCAAAATAGCCTGCTCTGTTCCCTGTCACCAAAGTTTCTCCAAAGGAAATGAAAAAGGCAATTGATGAAAATTTTCCAATTAATTCAAGATTATAATTTTTAAATTCATCATTTACAATTCTTGTATAATAACGACCCACCATTATGCAAAGTAATATCGGAATTGCTACAAATCCGTAATAATTACGATACCATAATGACATTATTATGGAAAATCCGAGAACCGCTTCTACTATAACAAGAGATTTGTCTTTCAGGATTTTTTTATATTCTCCTGTTACAAAAATATCTTTCAATAATAGTAAACAAAGTATAATTACAAGAATAAAATGAATAAAAATAGCTCCTCCCATTAATATGTACATTTTTTCTATATAATTTCTGTTTTTTATAATTTCCAATTTAAACCCTCTTTTCAATTTTATAAAAATTAAAATACTCCCCGTTCAAATGAATAAGGATTATAATTACCTTTTTTAGTTTTCAGACTTTTAATTACCTTTTTCACCTCATCACTATTTTCAAAAGTGAAATCAAGTCTTAATTCATCAAAATTAAATTTTTTAATTTTATCAAGTTCCGGAATTAAATTCATCGGTTTATCGAGGTACAATTCTATATTCCCCAGATTATTTTTAAGTATTTTGTATTTATCGTAAAACTCCCCTTTTAACTCTTTATAATCTTTATCAAATATTTTATGTTCTATGTACATTCCTTTTAAATAACCATATATTACCATCCCTATTTTTACTTTATCAGACTTTATAAACTTCAGTTGTTTATAATTTAGTTCAGGAGAAATAAATACTGTTTCCAGATTGGAAAACTCCGAAAATAAATCTAATGTATGATTATTAAAAACATTAAGATTCCAATCAAGACTCTGTCCTTTTATATTATTTTTTTCTCCTATTACAACTTGATATAAGTTTGAAGCTAAATTTGTATTTGTTCTTATCTCATAGGATTTATGTATATTTTTTTCCTTTGCCACATCATATTGTTTATAATATATTTTTTCTATTCCCATTTCACGGCACACCTTCTCCTGTTCATAATTAGATACAAGTGCTGAAAAAATAGGCTCTTCATTTTCTCCTTTTTGGCTTCCAAAAACATATGTTTTTTTCGGAAACGATTTTCTTTTATATGATTCCAACAACTCTTTTTCAAGTTCAGATACACACTCTCTTTTTAGAGATTTTAACTCGCTGAATGGAATAAATGAAACTCCGTCATAATTTATTTTTATACTGTTAAGTTCAAAAACTGTTTCTCCAAGTTCTCCTACTTTTTGGGATATCTGTTCTTCGGTAATAATTTTTTTTGCTTCCTGTTCTATAATTTTTCCTTTTTTTACAACTTCGATTTTTTCCCCATTCAAATTAAAAATAGAAAATTTTAAAATAACTTCTTTCCCTTTTTCCACTGTCAGTTCAGCATCTATAGATGAAAACCTTTTGGAAACTTTTATATTATGTATTATCCTGTCATTAATTTCTTTTGAATAATTCTTATAAATATACTTTGTTTTTTCAGGCAGTTTTCCTATGGAAACAATATCATTTTTTTCCGCTTTCTGAACTTTTTTACCGTTTACTGTTATTTTATTTACATATTCCCCTTCAATTTTTTCAAAATCACTGTCTACAAACTGAACTCCGTCTCCTAATATAAGCTCATCATCTATTCTGAAATTATTACTGTTTTCAATTCTTACTCCTAAAAAATAACCGAAATTTGACGAATATTTAAAATTCATCAGTTTATCGTCAAGATAAAAATATCCTTTGGAATAACCTCTGTTGAATAGTTTATAACTTTCTGACGGTCTCGGCTTACCTTTGATTATATTATCATAATAACTTACAGTTTCATAGACATATTCGCTTGATTTTTTACGTCCCTCAACTTTTATCGCATTTATTCCTATATCTTTAAGTTTGTTAATTTCTTCTATCTCGAATAGTTGGTCATTAGGACTTAAAAAATATGCTTTATTACCTTCTTCATCTTCAAATTTTTTTCTACATGAATAAGCGCACAGTCCTCTGTTTCCACTTCTTCCCCCTATAAAGCTGCTTATGTAACAATTCCCCGAATATGAAATACATAACGATCCTGATACGAAAATTTCAAGTTCTATATCAGTTTTTTCTCTTATACTTTTTATTTCTTCAAAAGAAAGCTCTCTTGCCAACACCACACGACTCAGTCCAAGTTCTTTCAGTTTATTGGCTTCTACATGGTTGGCTACGGTCATCTGAGTACTTCCGTGTAAAGCCAACTCGGGAAAATTTTCCTTTAAAAATTTCATAAATCCTAAATCTTGAACTATTACTGCATCTATTCCATGTTCATAGATACGACTTATATTATAATATGCCGTGTCTATTTCAATATCTTTCATTAATGTATTCAATGTTATCAGAGTTTTTACCCCTCTTGAATGAGCATAATCTATTCCATTTATTATTTCTTTTATACCTAAGTTCTGGTTATTTCTTCTTGCTCCAAATCCTTTCAATCCGAAATAGACTTCATTTGCTCCTGCTTTTATTGCCGCCTCTAACTTTTCATAGTTTCCTGCCGGTGCGACTATATTCATTATTTTTTCTCTCCATTTCCTGAAAATTATATTTTATACATAATTATACAGACTTTAATAATTTTTGGCAACTAATTTTTTAACTGGACTATTTCTCTTCTTTTTTATATAATATAAATATACTTTTTGAAAAATATACTGAAAGGAACTGAATATATGAACTTTATTTCTCATAAATTAAAAAAAACAGACATCTTTTTAAATATACTTAAAAAAATCATTTTAAGTTTTATACTATTTTTATTGTTAATATCGTGTAAATCTATAGATCCCACTTATAAATGGTACTCTGCAAAAGAAGTTATTGCAAATTCTGAAAAACTTCGACCGGGAGATATACTTGTATTATCAAAGAGAGCTTCTATTCGTTCAATGTGGGGACATGTAGCAGTTTTAAATGAAGAAAAAAAAATAGTAGAATTTCCTTCATATTCTACAGGCTATAGCGAAAGTCCCTTATTTGTATGGCAAACCCTCAACAGGAAAGTTGCCGTTTTCAGATTAAAAGGAATAGATGATGACTATAAAACTGCATTATTTGAAGAAATAAACAAAACTGTCAACAAAACTTACGGACTGACTTTTGATAAAAACTTTGATAAAAGGTTATATTGTTCCCAATTTGTGTATCTTGTCTTTAAAAGAGCCGGAAAGAAGGTCGGAAAAAATATTGATTTAGATTCTAATGGCGGAGGATGGGTAATGCCTTTTGATATAATGAGATCTCCTTTACTTGAAAATGTGATACTGAATTAATCCATTATTGAGCTAAAAAGTTTTTTATAAAACAAAAATATTTACTTGATAAATTTACATAAAAACTCAAAATAAAGTTATTTCATGATATAGAAAATATTTAATTTTCAAATGTATATATTTATTATTTTATAAAAATAAACATTTACTTTATAAAAAACGGGAACTTCAACATTCCCGTTTTTTATAAATTATCACGAATAATAATTTTTATTATACATCAGATTTTTTCTTCATTCAAATTCAGATTTCATGGTTTCCTACATTTAGTAAATAGCTCTGAATCCTATTCCTCCTCTTATATTTTTACCCTTTGTATCGTAACCTCCGTTTATTGTTATTCCGAAGTTTTTATTTTCGAGCCCTATGTTCAATTCCGTCTTGAAATTCCCTTTTTTATTGTCCTTTTCTCCTTTAAATCTGTATGAACCGGCACTAGTATAATTTACTCTGAATTTTGTTTCTCCTTCAGTAACTTTACCTAATTCCGCTTCATAACTCATTCCTAACGAAGTTACAAATGTCGATTTTACTGCTACAGGCTGTTTATAAGTCAGAATAACTCCTGCTTGAGGCTTAATTGAGAAATATTTGCCATCTTCAATTGCCAAACGTAAAACACCTCTTTTTTCCTTAATATCATCATGACGTCCATATTCCATTTTCAGACTTCCATAAGGTGTAAAAGTAAATCTCTCACTCAAACGAATATTTTTAACAAATTCATTTTTCATAGCAATACCGTAACTTGTGTAATTTCCCTGTGCTTCATAAATAGTATCAACATTAAGGAATCTTCTCTTCATTTCACTATGTCCTACAAATCCTTCACCTGAAATCGTCCAGATATTATCTTTTTTATTTCCAAACGGTATAGATTTATATATTCCTACTTTAAGCATTAGAGTCTTTTCTTCAGAACTTCCTATATCTTTAAGTTTGAAAGTATTATGTAATGCCCCTGCATACCAACCTGAAGCATCATTTTTCTTAACGGTTTCTCTTTGATTTATATATGCAACTCCGTAAGCATTACTCTTATGATTATGTATCTGAGCTGATTTTGTCTTGTATTCATCACGATTACCGAACGATATTATTTTATTTATATTTTTGGAACCGTTTCTCCAGTTTCTCAGATTATCAAGTTCTTTGTCTAAAGTGGAACTTGTCATATAAATTCTTTGACGGGCATTAATATATTGTCTACCTAAAGCTTCATCTACAGCTTGTGCCCATAATTTAGCTTCACCGTCACCGATTGCATTCAATTTATTGAAATAAAGTTTTTCAGGAGAATTTACTTCATTTTCACTGTATCTTTGTTCCAATCCATCAAGGAAATTATATATATTTTTATCTCCTTTTTTTGCATAGTCCGTATAAGGAATTTTTGCCATTACGAAAGTATCATCATTCTGATTATTAGGATCTCCTATATCAATTGATCCTATCCAATGATAGGCCCCTGAAACAAATGAACTTTTTCCAAAACTATATTCCGGATAATCACGTCTGATTTTTGAAACTATTTCTGCAGGAACTCTTATAACTTTTTCACGTGTTAAGTCAGCCAATTCCGCACCAAACATTATATTTACTTTATTTTCAGTATTTTGAATTGGTCTTCCCGGATTATTAAATAAATTATTTAATCCACGAATAGCATTAGTACGTCCTAAGGTATCTATATAAATACCGAGATTGGAAATATAATAATTTTTTCCGGCTGCATCTATATTTGCCGCAACGTCATGTATTCTCTGTTCAATTCCATTTATAACAACTCCACCTATCAATCCTATACCGGGATTACCTTTTATTATTACACTTCCCAATCTGTTTGACGGATCATAAGATATATTTGAAGCATACTTATCATCAGCCGATATTGTACCTATATTTCCTGTATGGGGGTTTACTCCGTTTATGACATCTCCGTTGGTTAAACTTATTGATTGACCGTCAATAGTAGTATTCTTACCTTCTAAAATTACTCCTTTTGATTTATTTCCTGTAATAGTCATATTTCCGTAATTTTTAATAACACCGTTTTTAATATATACTCCGGCACTTTCATCTGCATTTATTTCTATATTATTATAATTTACAAAAGTTGCATCTTTAATAACTACACCTGTCATTCCTTTAATATAAGAATTTCCTGCATAATTTCCTGCTGTTTTAATTGTACCGTAGTTATATCCTGTAGCTCCATCCGCCACATATATCCCTGTCATTCCGTCAATCATATTTGAGGCTGAAGCAACTGATGCATCAAGAATTATTGTACCGTTATTTCTTACTACCGTTCCGATACCTCTGCCATACATACCTATACTTCTATTTCCACTAACAGTGATTGTACCGTTATTTTCCAAGTTAATATTTGTACCTTCCGCAGCCATACCGATTGAATATCTTTCAGTAGTTTTATTTGAAATACCTATATTGATATTATTAGTATTTAAAGCATATCCTCCATTACCTGTCATTAATATACCTACATTTTGTAATCCTTTTTCAACGGTTTCACTTGTATTATTTGTAATATTCAAATTAATAGCCGAATTATTTGTTATATTTGCAGTATCTTTACCATATAAAGCCACATTATTGGAGCCTTCAGCTGATATAGCCGTATTATTTGTTACTATAGCTGTTCTTCCGTTACCTCTGGCATAGATATAAATACTCTCTGAACCTAATTTTGCTTCGGCTCCTGCTAAAGGATTGCTATATGTTCCGTTTTCAACAGCATATGCTATTGCTTCATTTCCGATTACTGTCGGTGTAATTCCGTTATTTACTATATTTGAATTTACAGCATACACTCCTGCACCTTTATTTCCTATTTTCAATGTTGTTCCGGTAAGATTTATCGTTCCTCCGTCTTTCTGATACACACCTGTACTGTTATCTCCTATAGTTTCAATTGTTACCGCTCCTAAATTTGTTGTTCCGTTTATATGAACGATACCTGCACCTTCTTTTCCTGAAATAATTTTTCCGCCATTTACATTTATTGTGGAATTTCCCGTAACACCATTATTTAATACATATATTCCTGCACCGCCATTTTTAGCACTTACATCAATTTTACCACTATTGACAGTTACATTTGATGTTCTACCCGCCGTTTTATTTAAGGCGATTATTCCGTACCCTGCTGAAGTATTATTTCCTGTAGCGATTATATTACCGCTACTTGTAATGTTTATATCTCCGTCTTCAGTTCCTGATAATTTATTCAATCCATATATACCAGTTCCATTGTTTCCTACTGTAATATCTCCTGAATTTGTAATAATTGTGGAACGTGTTCCCAGTATACCTACGCCGTTATCGGTAGTATTTAAAATAGTTCCGTTATTTATAACCGTACCCAAGTCAGTTACAATAGCTATAGTATCACCGACAATATTTCCGTCTGTGGAATTTTCTTTAATAATAATATTTCCATCATTTTTAACTGTAATATCTCCTGAAACTCCACCTCCACTGATAGATTTAGGATTTATTTGAGCTATAACATATTGGTCTCCATTTGCAAATTTTTCACCTTCATTAGTTGCATTATTTATGTTACTTATAGTCTTTCCGATTAAAATATTTACATTTGAAGCTATATAATCAATAGCGGCAAAAACATTATTAGGAGAATTCAAAGCAACATCGTCATTTATATTAAATGTACCGCCTTTCAGTGTTATATATTTAAAATTTCCTGAAGCCGGATCAATTGCTATTCCGCTGTTAGGTAAAGCTATGGTATTTTTTATATTTGTTATATCTGAAGCCGACACCACAGCATTTGAACCTGCATCTATAAGAAACAGTCTTGCCCCGTCTTCTAATTTCAGAGTCATTTTATTTCCTGAAGCACCGGAAATATTACTTAAAACATCATTTATATTCCAATAAGGTGCGGCATTATTATTTTGCTTTAAAATAAATGCAAGTCCGTTATTTTTTATTAATGCATTTACTCCGGCTCCTATAATATTTATTTTCCCTGTAGCTCTGTATATATTAGGTATGACAGGATTACTGTAATTATAGAACAGTAAGCCCCCTGCTCCTACTGTAATATCGCTATTTTGAATATTTATCGTTGTTTTATCTACGCCGTTGCTTGAATTTTCTGCATAAAGAGCTGCCGCTCCACCTTCTACTTTAATATTTGCCTTTGTTCCGTCAACAGCTTCTTTAATTACAGTTGTAGAAGCTCCGTTACCTGTACCGTTACTATGAGCATAATTAGTATAAATACCTACTGAACCTGCACCTTTAGCATTTATTTCTCCACCTTCCATTGTAAAATTACCGAAGTTGGCAACTCCTATATTTCCTTCTGTTTCAATATTAATTTTGGAGGTTTTCCCTGTTTTTCCGGTTCCTTTAGTATTTATTCCTGAAACTCCGTTTATAGTTACATTATCAGCGGAATTTATCAACAAACCTACATTATTTTTACTTACCGTATTAATATTTATAGTCCCGTTATTTTCAGCATATCCTATCTGATAGAAGTTTGCATTGGCAGAAGGTTCTGTATAATCTATTTCATCATCGGCAGTCCATAAAACTCCGTCAGCTCCGGCATTTCTGATATATGACTGCTTTAATGCGGTTGCCATTCCGTAATTTCCGTTTTCTGTAGTTTTATCATTATCTTTAATATTGATTGTTCCTTCATTTATAACTTGAGCATTACCTCCACTGGCAAGCATACCGACATTTTTATCTCCTGTTTCAATATCAATTACCGCTGCACTTGTATTGATACCTTTCTGAGTACCAAGTTTAGTTGTTATTCCTTTAGTATCAATTCCGTCAAATATTTTTCCGTTAATATTTTTAGGATGCCCTTTTGCACTATAAGTAACATAAGTATACTGATAAGTATTGTTATCACGATATACTTCTATATATGTCTGATTATCCTGAATAATACCGCTGTCTATTCTTATACCTACATTACCTTTCGCAATATCATCATATTTTGTATCATTTATTATATTTGTTTTTATAGATATATTACCGCTTGAAGTAAAAGTATCATTAAATGCGGTTTGTAAAAACATTCCGCTGTTATTATTTCCTGCGATATTTATAGTTCCTTTATTTTGAATCATATTACCTGCAACAATAGGTTTAGGAGAAGTTTTTGTAATACTCGGGTCTACCGTTCCGTCCGGTTTTATATAGCCTTTTATAGGACCGAATAAATTTATTTCTGTGTAATTCTTTCCTGACTGTTTTCCGTCTTCAAGTACTGCCATACCTGCCGAATATCCTGCCTTATCTTCATTATCTTCATCATATCCCGCAACGTTTATTACCCCTCCCGTATCATTTATTACCGAGGAATTTTTATAATCTACTCCTGAAGATATTTTTATACCGTAACTTTTTGCTCCCATCGTCGTAATCGTTCCTTTATTTTCAACATTTACAGTTACCGGTTTTTTTTCTACAAGATATTCAAAAACATGAAAATTCATTCCGTTTATTTCTTCACTTCTAAATTCCCAAGGACGAGGTTCTTTTATTACATGTGAATATGGACTGTATATCTGTATTCCTATAGAATCATTCCCTCTAAAATCAATAGTTCCACTTTGATTTGCAAGTCTGTATTTATTATCCGGACCTAAATTATCTTCTCCGTCTTCACGAGTAAGTATAAGTCCGACTTTTCCTCCGATATATCCCTCTGCATTACGATAAAATTCCTTTGCACGTCCTGAAGCGACAGTTATATTCAGCTGTGCAGTACCGAACCCTCCTTTTACGGTATCTTCTCTTATACTTGAGCTTTCTACTCTATCATGTCCGTCATAATTGGTATCTGCTTGCCAATCGTATATTCCTAAATCAAGAAAAACTTTTTCTCCTTTATCAATTTCGTTATTACCGTTTGTATCTCCGCTTGTGTTTACATTCTGACGTGAGAAACTTATAACATCTTCACCTTTATCCGATATGATCCCGTTATTTTCCAACTTTCTTGTTTTTGCTCCTATTGCGTCATATTGTACTTCCAATCCGATAGTTAAAGGACCTTCCAAACTTAATGTCGCATTATTGACAATGGACCCGCCTCCTGTAACATTATCCAAAGTGGCAAAACGGCTTCCTCCTACATAAAATGCCTGTGTATTAAACGGTCTATTCATATATTTTTCATAGTTTTTATTAGTAAGAGGACCTATTCCGGCTACTAATCCAGCTATCCACGGATTAAAATTATTTGTAGGCATATTATCCAACTGATTTATCGAACTTATTTTATGACTTGTATCTACTGTCAAGTCAACTGCTGTTCCCGGATTATTTGTATCAGCCTGTACATCAAGATATGTTGTAAAAAGTCTCCATTGTCCTTTTCTTGTAGGCGAAAGAATATTCCACGAATAAATAAGACTCGGTTGACTGTTATTTGTCATTCCGTTTGCACTTGTACTTTTAGTTTGATAAATACTTTCAGAATAAATTCCTTCAATATTTGGAGAATCATTGTTAAAATGTCTATATCCTGCATATCCGTCATATCCGTTATCATATTTCCCATTTCCGTCAAAATCGGCAAATCCATATTTTTCCATAATACCTGTTAATTGATTAATAGCTTCTCCTTCAAAAGCTTCATTTTGCCATAAACAATTATTAGCCATATCATTACAATATGCTCCTAAATCAATGTTAAATATTTCTGCCGTTCCCGGAGCGGAAGGTCTACTTACATTTACACTGTAATTAACTGTAGGTGCACCTATTACAGGCGGTTGAGCGGGATTAATCATAGGTGAATGAGGAGTACGACTTATTTCTTTCGGTACTACATTTGCATTTACATTGGCAATCAGAGGAAGTTCGTCAAGAATTCTCAAATCAGCAAATCCTTCACCGTTTATGCTTCGATTATCCAACATAACAGATGAAGCCGATTTCAAATCATATAGATTATTCGGATTGATTATATGCTTTGCAAGATTAAAGAAAAATTCATTTCCTCTTCCTATATATCTGTCCAAATTATTGGAACGTAAATAAACTCCGTAATAAGGATAAACTTTACTTTTATCGTTTTCTCCTTTATAAGTACCTTTCCATTTGTTGTATGTATATCCTATACCGAACTGCCATGAACTCCATGGAGATTTAACAACATGATCTCCTTCTTCCATTAACTGGATAAGTTCAAGATTGGCATTTCTCAGAAGTTTGTTATTCTCAATTTTTGCCTGTCTGAACATATTTTTCATATCCACTATAGATGTACTCAGCTCTTTTCTTGTACGATTTATATTATTTTCAGTATTTTTTAACTGAGAAGAAGTTAACCCGTCAGAAAATGCAAATACTCCCATTAAAAGAAAACTTAAAAAAAATTCTCTTGTATATTTAACATTTTTATTTCTTTTAGTAAACTGCTTTAATACTTTTTCCAAATTTTTTAAATTATTAGCCATTATAACTCCTTATAAAATAATATTTCATATTCTTTTATTGAGGCATCGGTTCTTGCGGTACACATTCAAGCCAAAATCCACTTTCATCTCTTCCACAATATTTTCTAAATCCGGCATCACTATTTTCTGTTCTTGTAAGTCCTTTTTTATCTCTTGCAGCTTTATTGCTTCTTCCCGCTGCAAAAGATATTCCTGCAACTATTAATAATAACATCATTAAAACTTTCAAATTTTTCATAAATAAATCATCTCCTTAAATTTTGTTTTTTATATTTATTTTCTTTATAAATAATAATATTAAAATTATTATTCCCGTCAAACTTATGAGGATTCCTGTTTTTAACCCCGATGCCTCATATTTCAATTCAATAACATTTTCTCCTTTTACAGGTTTGATTCCTATAAATACTCCTATTATTTTTTTATTTTTTCCATTAATTTTTACAGACCGGCCTTTTTCATAAGGAATTGTAGTCATTAATATTTTATTGTTATCACTATTAAATTTTATTTTCACATAACCGTCTTTTATTTTTTCTATAAAGTTACGGTTCTTTATTTTCTTAATTGAATTTTCAAACTCTTCTCTGTTCAATTCATATAACTTATCTTTATTTAATTCCAATAAATTTGTATCTATTATAATTTTTATTTTATCATCGTTATTAACTTTTATAAGTTTCGTACCCTGATCTATTGTATCTCCCGATACATGTATATCATTTATTTTTAAATAAATTTTACTGACAACTTCCTTTAGATTATTTATATATAAATAAACCTGCATTAGTATTTTTTTCTATTTATCTTTTTATCTATCAATAAATAAAACTCATAAGCAATACATATTAAAAAGAAACATATTATGAAGGAAAAACGGGCAGGAAGCCAGTATAGTATTTTCCCTTACCAATGACAGGTATGTCGGTAATATCAGAAAAGCTGATATCATACCTGATATCGAAATTAACCCTATAAATTCCAAAAATTTTAAAATTACTTTTTTAAAGTTTATATTGTCTCTTTCATTAAAAATTTCATACCAAAAATAAATAACACTAAATAAAATAACAATATATGCGATGTAAAAATTGGAAATAATTAAAACAGCTACTGATATTATCATTCCGGTTTTTTTTCTTTTTAATGAATGACATTAAATAATTCAGAATAACCGGTAGCAGAATAACACGGTCTAACCACATAATATTAAGAGCATTATTCATATTATATGCCATCATCCAATAACAGAAAGAAAACAAAATTGTTACGTAATTTATTTTATTAAATCTTCTACTCAAATAAAAATTGAAACTTAAGCCTGCCAATCCGAACTTTATTAAAGTGAACATTAATATTACAAGTTGAATGTCCGTTTGATGTCATCTGTTCCGGCTTTGACTTATACCGAAAAATTTTGTATTTTTATTAGAAAAATTTTTAATTATATTCCTTATCTGAAACTTCCGTCATGTACAAATAATATTCTGCTATTTTCAGTAATCTTATTATTTTTTTCCGGTTGATACATTTTTTCTAAAAACAGCGATGCCGTTATAGGTATTACTTATTCTTCATTATAGCAGGGAACTATAATGCATAATCTTGGAATTTTATTTCTCATTTTAAATTCTGACCTTTCAATATTTTTGCTTGGATTTTTATTTTCCTGTCAGATTTTTAGCTCCTGAAATATTTTGACTTTATAAAAAATATACCTATTTTTAATTTAATATTTCCTAAAAAATATTCATTAATAACAGATTGACTAGATTGATTAGTATTAAAATAGCACATATCAAATTCTAAAACAATAGTATAAAATAATTTTCATCTTATACAACAAAAAAATCTTTTATTTAATTTTAATATTTTAATTAAACTGACAATCAAAAAAATAGTTTTTCATTAGAATTTACTATGTTTTTACTCTATTGAAATAATTATTTTAAATTATTTTATAAAAGATAATTTTTGTTATGTACCACAAAATTATATATTAGATAAATTTTTTATTTTAATATTTTTTAATTTATAGATTATTTTGAATTATATTATATGAAATTCATTCTTCTTGGATATCCTGAATAATTTCATATATAAATCAAATTTTTATAGATTAAGTTTTGCTATAAAAGGTTTGAAAAATATTATTTTTAAATTTAATTTAATCGAAATTTTTCATAATTAACTTAAAAATAATTTTTCTTAACTTTTTTAATTTTATAATATTTTATAAATTAGAATAAAATCGGTTTCAAGAAAAAATGAAATATCAAGTAAACTTTTAAAATATTTGTTTCAATATTGAGATTTGACTTTTAATAATATTATGTTATATAATAAATTAAAAAATATGAAATTTCAATTGAATAACAGGTTAATGTTAAATATGACAGTAATAAAAATAGTGACAACAAAAATAAAAATGGAGGAAATTTAATGAAAAAAATTTTTAAATTATTAGTAATAATTTTGATATTGGTGTCATTTAACGGTTGTTTTTTATTAGATGGATATGGATACAGCTCTGAAAGAAGTTCAGGAGTATGCAATGCAGGTAGCATGAGTTCAGCTGTCAGAGATAATGCTTATAACAGTTCAGCCTGTAAATAAATCTAAACAAAAAATACATTTTTTCAAATAAAAAAGACCTTCCTTATATAAAATAAAGTTGGTTCTTTTTTATTTTGAGATATTAAAAGTTTACATCGACTCTTTTCCAAATATTTTATTTTTTGCTTGCCAAGCACTTTAGCTATTATTAAAATATTTTGAACTTTTATGACTGATAATACTTATCAGTTCCTATATGAGATCAGATAAATAACAATATTAACAAATAATAATATAATTTTTTATTTCATTCTTTTTAATTATGCAATTTTAATCTTACAAATAAATTTATATATATTGAAACTGTTTCATAAATCAGTATTTTTTTAATCATTAAGTATAAATTTTAAAAAATCAAAAATTATTGTTTATAAACTTTATAGAAAAAAATATATACAAAACTGATGGACTTACATGTTTCAGCATTTCGAGAAATAGTTCTGTTATATTATCATATATATTATAGAATTGAAAAAACTGAATGCCATGTAAAGTAAAGTTAAACTGATAACAGAACATAAATTGATAATAAATTTTATAAACATTACGGTTCTCAAGATTTATTAATAGAAAAAATTGAATTATGATGACTAATGTAATTCGTTACCAATAATTCAATTTTGTTTCAATTTTTAAATTCCTCTATTCCTTTAAATATCCTATTTTCTAATAATCCCACTATTTCTATATGAGCGGTCTGAGGAAACATATCCACAGGACAGAGTTTTAGAAATTTATATCCATTTTCAAGGAGCAGTTTAATATCTCTTGAAAAAGTAGACGGATTACATGATATATATATTATTTTCGGAATCTTATTTCTAATAACGCTTTTTAATGCTTTTTCTTCAATTCCCCTTCTTGGAGGATCGAAAATTATTGCATCTACATTTCCTTTTTCCTTTTTTAATATTTCAGGCAATATTTTTTCAACTTTCCCATTTATAAATTCAGCATTTTTTATATTATTTTCATTTGCTGTCTGATTGGCTGATACCACGGAACTTTCTACACTTTCAATTCCTATTGCTTTTTTTACTTTAGGTGATAATGCCATTGCTATTGTTCCAGTTCCTGAAAAGGCATCTATGACAGTTTTATTTTTACTTTCTCCCAAATATTCTATCCCTTTTTCATAAAGTTTTACTGCTTGAGATTTATTTATTTGAAAAAATGAATCAGGATATATTTTAAATTTAATATTTTCTACCTCTTCTTCTAAATACTCGTTTCCAAACAAATGTCTTGTTTCTTCTCCCAAAATAACATTATTTTGCTCTCTTTTCACAGATATATAAATGGATTTTAAAAATTCATTTTCATTATATAATTTCTCAAGAACTTTTATAAGCTGTTTAAACTGAGATTTTTTACTTACCACAATTATAATCATAACTTCATTTTTTTCATTATTTCTAACGATAATATGTTTTAAAAATCCTGTATTTGTTGTTTCATTATATACTTTAAATTCATTTTTCGTCCCTGAATAAACGTTTATTTCATTTAAAAATTTATTTATTATTTCTTCGGCAATATAAGATTTTAACAAACTTTCTTTAGCTGAAAATATATTATGAGATTTTTTTGAATAAAATCCTGTTAAAATTTTCCCGTCTTTTTTAAATAAAGGTTCTGCTGTCTTATTTCTATAATTTGTCTTAATATCACTTCCTATAATATTTTCTATTTCTATTTTTCCAATATTTATTCCACCTATTTTTTCCAGAACTTCCCTTAGCATATTATTTTTATATTCAAGCTGTTTCTCATATTTCAGCATTCCGAAGTCACAACCGTCAAAATCTTCAAAACTTATTTTTGAAATATCCTCTATTCTATCTTCCGACGGTTTTATAATTTTAGTTATAAGACCTCTTCCATAAGATTTCTTTACTGAAATTATTTCGATTTCCAAAATATCTCCGGGTACACTCATAGGTACAAATATTGTAAATCCGTCTTTTCTTCCTAATCCTTCTCCGCCAAACACTATTTTTTCTATTTCAATTTTCAGTTTCTGTCCAATTCTATATATATTTTCCGATTTTTTCATTTTTACCTCTTTAGATTATAATTTATTTTAAATATTCCATTATATTTTTCAATTGAAGTCCCATTCCTATTTTCAAACTTTCTTCATCTATGTTGAATTTCGGATGATGCAAATCATAAATCAATCCTTTACTTTCATTTCTGGTTCCAAGTCTAAAAAAACATCCGTCTATTTCATTTAGAAAATAACTTACATCTTCCACATCCATTCTTGCTTCTTTTAGTATTTCAAGACTTTCTTTTCCATATAAATCAATTATATTTTTTTCCACAAATTCAGTAATTCTGTCATTATTAATAACAGGAGCATAGCCTTCTTTAAGATTTATTTCAACTTTCCCTCCCAAACTTTCTACAAATTTAGGTAAATCTCTTTTTATGGTTTCCATAATGAGACTTCTTATTTCTGCCGACATTGTCCTTATTGTTCCGAGCATTTTTACTTTATCGCAAATAACATTATTAGTTTCTCCGCCTTTAAATGAACCTATGGAAATTACAGCTTCTTCTCTCGGGTCTATTTTTCTGCTTATAATGGACTGAAAAAATTCAAGAACTTTACTTCCTATAAGGATAGCATCCACTCCTTTATGAGGAAGTGCACCATGAGCTGAAACACCGTAAATTATAAGCTCAAGCATTGCTGAAGTTGCATGTACTTTTCCGTACTTTAGACCTATTTTCCCTAAATCAATTTCAGGTGCCATGTGTAAAGCAAAAAAAGCATCTATTTTTTTACTAGTTTCTCCATTAAAATTTAATGCTCCCGCTTTTATCATTCGATAAGCTCCTCCGTCTGTTTCCTCAGCAGGTTGGAAAAAAAATCTTACTGTTCCTTTCCATTTATCTTTGTTTTCAGCAAGTATTTTTGCTACTCCCAATTGTATAGATGTATGGGCATCATGACCACATGCGTGCATTTTCCCTGTTACTATTGATTTATATTCTACATTATTTTCTTCAAAAATCGGTAAAGCATCCATATCCGCTCTTGCTGCTACTGTTTTTCCCTCACCGTTATATATTGTAGCCACTACTCCTGTATTTATAATTTCTTCAAACTGTATATTATTTTCTTTTAAAAATTCTTTTACAGTTTTGCTTGTTTGAAATTCTTCATCTCCGAGCTCGGGATTCATATGTATTTTTCTTCTTACTTTTACAATTTCATCATATATGTTCTCAACACTGTTTTTTATAAATACATTTATTTCTTTTAAATTCATCTTTTATTCCTTTCTTACAAATAAAGTATTATTTTTTTATCTTATTAATTTTAAAATTTGAATTAATCAATTTGAAATGATATAATTATTATAAATAAAATAACTAAATAAAGCAATAAAAATTATTCTGAAAGGATATAATATGAAACTTTTAAAAATGAAACGGGGAAAAAATATTCTAAATGTATATAGACTTTATCTAAAGGCTTTTCCTAAAAGTGAACGAAAGCCTTTTCCTTTTATACTGCTCAGGCAATGGAAAGGTACAACTGAAGTTCTTGTAATAAAAAATAATAACGGAGATTTTCTTGGAATGGCAATTTCCGTTATACATAGTAATCTTGTTCTACTGGCATACTTTGCGATTTCTGACAATCAGAGAGGAGAAGGTATAGGTTCAAAAGCCTTTCAAATGTTAAAAGAACGTTACAAAGAAAAAAAGTTTTTTCTTGAAATTGAAAATACCGGCGTTTCTGAAGCTCCGAATATAAATCAAAGAATAAAAAGAAAAGATTTTTATTTAAAAAACGGAATGATTGAACTGCCTTTTATTATTGATTTTTTCGGTACCGAAATGGAAATTATGATAAATAATTTGCCATTGACCTTCAATGAATACCATTCCATTTACAAAAAGGAATTTGGAAATTACATCAGCAGAAAAGTTAAATTTGTAAAATATAAAAAATGATAATTCAAATTTTTCCAAATAATATATTTTACAAAAACTTTCCAATTTATTTCTTATTATTTTTGAAAAAACTTCAAAAACTTTCTTCACACTTTTTCATGGAAAAGAAGTGAAGTGAAAAACTACCAATTCAAATTATTTCATACTTAAAAATACTTCATTTGCTGAAAAATCACAAACTCTATCCTCTCAGGCACTTATTTTTCTGAACACTCATTCCTATATTTTTTTGTTGAAATAATTTGAACATCAGAATTTTACTTTAATATTTTAATTTTTTACCTCTGTTATGAAATACAATTTTATTTTTATTTGAAATTATTTTATATCATTTATATTATTCACTGCATCAAATTCTTTTTTAAAAAATTAAATTTTAATCTATTTAAAAAGTAAAACTTTTAATTCTGAAAAAAATTCAAATCCCTGGACTTGTGTAATAGAATCAACCCCGCTGAGAATTCATCAAATATAATAACTTCAAATTCAAGAATTAAAACTCTGACAATACACACTCTCTTGTAATGACTGCCACTTAATTATATAGTTGAATAAGATAGATATTCAGAAGACAGTCCCACTTTCTCAAGAATTTTTACAGCTTTTATTTTTCTTTCACTATAAGATATCATTTTTTTATAATGTACATAAAAAGACTCTACATTAAAACTTCTTCTGCTGAAAATTTATAATTTACAGCTTTCATGGAATTTTGAAATACAAGTTGTACTTACTTATGTATACTCTTAATTTCTTTTTTTTCTAAATTTTTACATAAAATAGTGTTGACTGATATATTTCCCTTATCATAACTTTCAAGTCTACAATAAGTCTCACAAGAGTACTTTTCCCTGAATCGCTTTCTTGCATAATACCTAAACACTCACCTTCAGAAATAAAAAAGCTGATATTTGATAAAATTAAATATTTAAAAAACCTACTGAAAATATATCAGTTCAACATATACAAAAGAAGTTATCTCAAAATAACTCAAAATTTACATATTTGTTTTTTGGTACAATTTATAAAATTATTCTCTCATTAGTAATAATAAAGTACTCACATTTATTTAAATAGCTTAGTTTTATTAAGAATCTGTTATAGAATTTTTCTGTTTTTCAATAAAATCGACATTATAATTCTTTCTGAAACCGGAGCTGTTTTTATTACAATCCGAATTTTTTTAAATATCATATTTTACTTAATATTCAACGCATATTTATAAAGAGCTTTTGCAACTCCGTCATTTTCATTACTTTCTGTGATATACTTTGCCGCTTTCTTTACATTTTCCGTTGCATTTTCCATTGCTACACTGATTCCCGCATATGTAAGCATTTCTATATCATTATTTCCATCGCCTATTGCCATAACTTCTTCTTTTTTTATTCCTAATTTTTCAGTCAATTTTTTTATTGCCGAACCTTTTTCCACTCCGAAAGGCATAGCTTCCAATATATATTTCTGGCTTCTTACAATGCTGTAATGTTTTTTCAGTTTATCTTCATTATCTTTCTGAAACTTATCCACATTTTCAGGTGAACCTACATACATAGATTGAAACATTGTATGTTTATCATCAAGTGCTTCTTTTAAAGTAATTTCCGTTATAGGTACATAAACAAGTTTTCCGTCATATTCAGTATATTCATTAGATTTCCCCACACAGAAATAATGTTTGTTATCAAATAGAGTAAAATTTACATCATACCCTTCTGTTAAGCTATATAAATATTCTATATCCTTTTTTGTTAATTTATGATAATCAGTCAATGCCAAATCTTCTGTTTTATGTATTGAACAACCGTTATTGACAATTATATATCCGTCAGTTTTTTCCAAATTCAACTCTTTATAAAAAGGCATTATTCCGAATAACGGACGTCCTGTACACAGTACTGTTTTTATTCCTTTTTTTTCAGCTTCTTTTAATGCTTCTTTTTGTTTAAATGTAATCTCTTTTTTCCCGTTTAATAATGTCCCGTCCATATCAATTGCTACAAGTTTAACCATTTTATATCCCTTTCTCTTCTTTTTAAATTTCTATTCTTTACTTTGCCCTATCAATTCTTGTACAATTATTTTTATTTCTCTTAAAATTGTATTTAGAGAGTTCTTTTTAATACTTTAGTTATTCCTCTCATTATAATTTATAAATTTTTAAATTGATATGTAAAGTTTCGTTCATTTACAGTAAAATGTCTGCATTTAATGGAATTATTTCTACTAATATATTTTTTATACCTGCTCATATTTTAATCTAGGAATAGTTCTATGAGAATTTTTATCCTGTGTTATATTTATTATTATGATTTATACAATAAATTCTATCATTTCATTCTCAAAAAGTCCATTCTGATTTTGGCAAAATTTTAATTATAATATCCAGAAAAATTATTTATATTATATCCGAAAATATAATTTGATACAAGTCAAAAAACAAAGAAGTCGCTTAATAAGCGACTTCTTATTCTAATATTAATTTTTTGCAGCCATCATATCCTTAACTTTCATTAGCCTCGTTATACTTCCTCTCTCATTTTCATCCAACTTCATCTGGATGAATCTTATTGTTTCTTTGAGTTGAGGTATTGTCATATATTCCAATGCATTTACACGACGTCTTGTCTTTTCTACTTCATCAGCCATAAGTTGACATGCCTTTTCCACTTCGGCAAGTTCCAGAAGATTACTTAATGTATTATTCAATCCATCTATAGCATCATCCAAATCCGCCGATGTCTGTGCATAGCCATAAGGATATATAGACCCTGTTTTTGTTGCACTGTTTCTCACAAAATCCATTTTCGGAACATGAACACTCATTATATTTTTCTTTTTAATATCCACACCTATTTCTTCATTTGGACAGGAAATGGCATTTTCAAGCATTTCATCCGACATTACCCCTCTTGCAAGGAGAAAATCTTTAAATGAATTCTGTAATTTTATTTCCACTTCTTCACGGAGTTTTTTATTTAATTTTATCATTTCAATAAATTGTCTCATTAATTCGTCCTGTTTATCTTTCAGAAGCTTATGTCCTCTTACTGCTGTCCTAAGACGGATTTTAAGTTTTGTAAGCTCCATTCGGGTAGGATTTACATTTAATTTTGCCATAATTATTCATCTCCTGCCGGCAAATATTTTTCCAAATATTCGTCTCTAATTCTTTTCAACTCCGTTTTAGGCAATATTTTTAATAACTCCCATCCTAAATTTAATGTTTCTTCAATTGTTCTATTTTTTTCAAAACCTTGAGCTACATACTGCTCTTCAAATGCTGTAGTAAATTTTACAAAGGCCTTATCAGTATCTGATAATGCAGATTCTCCCAAAATTACCGCTAATTCTTTTGCTTCTTTTCCTGTAGCATAGGCCGCAAAAAGTTGATTCATCGTATCAGCGTGGTCTTCTCTTGTTTTTTCCTTTCCTATCCCTTTATCTTTCAATCTTGAAAGTGATGGAAGCACATCTACAGGTGGCATAAGATTCTGTTTATATAAATCTCTTGACAAAATTATCTGCCCTTCAGTTATATATCCTGTTAAATCAGGTATTGGATGAGTTTTATCATCTTCAGGCATTGTAAGTATAGGTATTTGAGTTATAGAACCTTCTTTTCCTTTT
Organism: Leptotrichia sp. OH3620_COT-345; assembly: GCF_003932895.1. Taxonomy (NCBI): domain Bacteria; kingdom Fusobacteriati; phylum Fusobacteriota; class Fusobacteriia; order Fusobacteriales; family Leptotrichiaceae; genus Leptotrichia; species Leptotrichia sp. OH3620_COT-345. The sequence goes on from NZ_RQYW01000001.1 coordinate 252,090, forward strand.
ATTCTTCCTGCTCTTTCATAAATAGTGGACAAATCGGTATATAGATACCCCGGATATCCACGTCTTCCCGGAACTTCTTTTCTCGCTGCCGACACTTCACGGAGTGCCTCACAGTAATTAGTCAAATCTGTAAGTATTACAAGTACATGCATTCCTTTTTCAAAGGCGAGATATTCAGCACATGTAAGTGCCATTCTCGGAGTTGCTATTCTTTCTATTGCAGGATCATCGGCAAGGTTCATAAACAGTACCGCCCTGTCAATTGCTCCTGTTTTTGTAAAGTCGTCAATAAAGAACTGTGCTTCTTCAAAAGTAATACCTATAGCTCCGAATACTACGGCAAATTTTGACCCTGAACCTAAAACTTTTGCCTGTCTTGCTATTTGTGCCGCAAGTTCCGCATGAGGAAGTCCTGAACCTGAAAATATAGGTAGTTTCTGTCCTCTTACGAGAGTGTTCAGACCGTCAATGGAAGATACTCCCGTCTGGATAAATTCTGACGGGTAATCCCTTGCAACAGGATTTATAGCTACTCCGTTTATGTCCAAACTTTTTTCAGGAATAATTTTCGGACCGTTATCTTTCGGTCTTCCCAATCCGTCAAATATTCTTCCTATCATATCTCCTGAAACACCTAATGATAAAGGTTTTTCAAGAAATCTTACTTTGGAATTTTTCAGATTTATTCCTGAAGAACTTTCAAACAACTGAACCATTGCTTTATCTCCGTTTACTTCCAGTACTCTTCCACGTCTAAGCTCTCCCGTCTGAGTTTCTATTTCCACAAGTTCTTCATATTTTACACCTTCAACGCCTTCAACTATCATTAAAGGACCCACTATTTCCGTAATCGTCTTATATTCTTTAAGCATTCGGTATACCTCCTTTGTTTATAAGACTGTCTATTTCAGTTGTTATTTCTTCTGAGATACTATTCATTTTATCCAACTCTTCCTCAGACAGATACTTTGCCCTTGCTATTTTTTCTCTTACAGACATGGAAGAAATTTCTTTTAGATATGCTCCCGAATCAAGCCCTCTAAGTCCTTCATCATAAAATTTCAATACTAACTGAAGCATTTTATTCTGCTTATTCAGTGAAGTATATGTATCAGATTCCATAAAGGCATTTTGCTGAAGATAATCCTCCCTTATGGATTTTGCAACTTCAAGTTTAAGCTGATCCTTTTCTGAAAGAGTATCTCTCCCTACCAGTCTTACAATTTCCTGTAAACTTGATTCCTCCTGAAGTAACGCCATTGCCCTCTGTCTATTTTGAGAAAACTCCGGCCCTACATTCTTATCCATCCAGCCGTCAACTTTTGTCTGATATAGGGAATAGGAATTAAGCCAATTTATAGCAGGAAAATGTCTTCTATATGCAAGGTTTGCATCAAGTCCCCAGAATACTTTAACTATTCTGAGTGTAGCTTGTGATACCGGTTCCGAAATATCCCCTCCCGGAGGTGAAACCGCACCGATTACCGTTAATGCTCCTTCTCTTTCGTCGGAACCTAAGCAGATTACTTTTCCTGATCTTTCATAGAAATCTGCCGCTCTTGAACCTAAATAGGCAGGATATCCTTCATCTCCCGGCATTTCTTCAAGACGCCCTGACATTTCACGAAGTGCTTCCGCCCATCTTGATGTGGAGTCTGCCATTATAGCTACTGAATATCCCATATCTCTGAAATATTCGGCAATAGTTATTCCTGTATAAATACTAGCTTCTCTTGCAGCAACCGGCATATTGGAAGTATTTGCTATAAGCACGGTTCTTTTCATCAGTGACTGTCCTGTATTCGGATCTATTATTTCAGGAAATTCCATAAGAACATCCGTCATTTCATTTCCACGTTCTCCACAACCCACATAAACTATTATTTGAGCATCCGCCCATTTTGCAAGCTGGTGTTGAACTACTGTTTTCCCTGAACCGAAAGGTCCCGGTACACATGCAGTTCCCCCTTTAGTTACAGGAAAAAAAGTATCTATTACTCTCTGTCCTGTAATTAAAGGAGCTTCAGGGTTCAATTTTTGTTTATATTTTCTTCCACGACGTACAGGCCATTTTTGCATCATTTGTATATTTACATCACCTTCAGATGTTTCCACCACTGCCACAGTGTCTGTAACTGTAAAACTTCCTTTTTCTATTGACTTTAAAGTTCCGTTTATCCCTAAAGGTATCATAATTTTATGGCTTATAACTGAAGTTTCCTGAACTGTTCCTATTATATCTCCGGCTTCTACTTTATCTCCTGTTTTCATAACAGGCACAAAATCCCACTTTTTTTCTCTATTTAATGAAGGAACTTCAACTCCTTTATTCAGATAATCTCCTGCAACTTCCTGAAACTCCTGCAAAGGTCTTTGTATACCGTCAAACATGGCTTCCAAAAGTCCCGGTCCAAGTTCTACACTTAAAGGTTCCCCTGTAGAGTATACAGGTTCTCCGGGTCCTATTCCTACAGTTTCTTCATAAACCTGTATTGACGCCTGGTCTCCCCTCATTTCTATTATTTCACCTATCAATTTATTATCAGAAACTCTCACAACATCGTAGACATTTGCTTCATCCATACCCTCTGCCACTACAAGAGGTCCTGATACTTTTATAATTCTTCCTACTTTCAATGAACATCTCCTTCTTTCTTCAAGTTTTTGAAGTCTTGATTTCAAGTTTTAAAATATATTTGAACCTATTGCTTTTTCCACGTAATCATTTATTTTCTGTATTCCGATGCCTAAACTTCCCTGATTGTTCGGTATCAGTATTATTGCCGGAATAAGTTCCTTATCATATCTTTCAACAGTTTCTTTTACCAAATCCGCAATCTGTTCCGTTACAAATATAATTCCGTATTTGCTATTTGCCAATGTATCTATTATTTTTCTTGCTTCTTCTTTATCGACTGCAGGAAACACTTCTATCCCCAGTGCCTTAAATGCCAAAATTGAATCCTTATCTCCGACTACACCTATTTTATACATATGTATCACGCAGCCTTTCTCTTACTTTTTCGGAATTTATGTTGTTAATCTTACTTACCATTATCATTCTGATCGCATTCATTTCTCTTTCTTTTGCAATAAGATATGCAAATAAAGGCTCCGGACCAAATACCGTATATTTGGATTCCTTATTCAATTCTAACAAATAATTATCGGATATTTTTTCAAGCTCGGACAGTCGTCCTTCTTCATTAAATATTTCAGCACCCTTTACAAGATAGTTTCCTATTTTTTCTTTTCTGAATTTGTTTGCTATTGATTCGACACTGTCATTCAATGAAGAGACAATCTTATCCTTGGGAATTTTCCCTCCTTCATGTATTACATTTTCCAAAAATTTAAAGTCCTTATTCTGCTTTTTGACACGTAACAAAGTAATTATATTCTGAAAATCAATAAGACTTTCAACATAATCTTTCAGTATTTTCACATTTATTTTTTCTGCAATCTTTAATAAATGAAAATAATAATATTTATCAACTATTATATCTATTCTCTGAGGATTCTTATTTTCATCGAAATCTTTTTCAACTTCATTCGCAGCTTTACTAAATTCTTCAGGCAAATCGCCATAGTTTTCAGCATCAAACTGAGCTTTCAATTTGCCTGACTTTACCGTTCCTGCATCCATAAGAAGCATTGAAAAATCTTTTCCTGTAAGTTTTCCTTTCAATAAAACTTTAAGATTGTGATAATCATATTTAAGAGATAAGATATCTACTATTTCACTATCATTACTCATTTTTCTTATAAGAGAAAATACTCTTTCAGTTTCTTTTTTCAGAATTTTTTCATATTCTCTGCTATTTTTAATATCCGTCATGCTTTGGGAATATTCAGTTTCTCCCAATAATTTTAATACTTCATCGGGAGTTTCAGCTTCTATCATTCTTTCAAGTCTGCTTTTATTTAAAAGTCTTTTTTCCAATACTCTTACAGTTACGACACTACGTCCGTAATCCATTTTATTCATGCACTTTCTCCCTTAATATTGATTATGAAAAGAGAAGTCTTGAAATTTCAACTTCCAGTTCATCTCTCATAAAATCCAGTTTTACTTCAAAAGTGTAGTTTTCCTGAATTCCATTTTCTTCGATTATAAATCCGGAATCTACAAATACATTTTCTTCCGTTTTTATATTCGGAAATTTTTCTTTCACTTTATTTAAATGCTCTTTTTTCACTATTAATTTTTTATTTGAATTGAATGAAGAAATATCCGTATTTTCGGAAATATATTTAATATACTCTTCTTCATCCATATTTACAAGTTTTTCCTTTAATCTGGAAATCACTTTGTCGATAGTATCCTGTTTAGCTTGCAATTTCTCATCTCTTGCTTTCAGAACCGCTCCCGATTTCATTCTTTCAGAAATAAGTTCACGCTCTTTTTCACCCATTTCGAGTATATTTTTTTTCTTTATGTCGGCTTTCTTCAATCCTGCTTTATATTTCTCATCAGCTGTCTCTTTTGCTTTCTGTTCAATTTCAGCTGCTTTTTCTTTAGCATCATTTATTATTTTTGATGTTAAATTATCCAAATTAGACATTTCTTCACATCCTTAATTTAAAATTTCGTCATTTTATTGTCTTCAGATAATCTGTCTATTTTCCTAATAAAACCATAATCATTGATATTACAAACGCCAAAAGAGCATAAGTTTCAACCATTACCGCATAAACTATCCCTTTTGTAGACTGCTCTTCATTCTTTGCAAGTATGCTTATCCCTGCTGCAGCAACTCTTCCTTGAAATATTGCAGAACCGTACCCTGCAACTGCTATAGGAAGACATGCTACAAACAAATAAAATCCTTGTGCAAAACTCATTTCAGGACTAAGCTTGAAAAATACAAGCAACCCTATAACAAAACCGTATAATCCCTGTGTTCCCGGCAACAGCTGCAACACTAATGATTTTCCAAATTTTTCAGGTTCTTCTGACATGAGACCTGCCGCCACTTCTCCGACCATTCCTACTCCTTTTGCTGATCCTATACCTGATAAAAATACTGCTGTAGCCACTCCTAATGCTCCTAAAATATAACCTCCATATTGTGCAAATAATGCTGATATATTCATTTTTTCCTCCTAAGTTTTTATTTATTTTATTAATTATATATTATATAATTTCTAATTACATTTATTTTCTATTTTTCCTAATATTTTCTAATCATCCAGATTTATATACTTACTTTCGGTTCTAAAATCCTTGAAAGGCTTTCCTCCTCCTTCATAAAACTTACCGAAAAATTCTACATATATAAGTCTTGAGGTATGTACATAAGAACCTAAAAATGAAAGGAACATATTAAACAGATGTCCTAATACAAATATAACGGGAACAAATATAAGACCAAACCACGTACTTCCTAAAAGTCCTGCAATAATGTTCATAGCTTGTGCTATAAATCCTCCTGCAAGTCCTAAAGCCATTAATCTCGAATAAGACACAAGATCGCCTATATATCCTGAAATTCCGTATAGACTATAAAGTCCTCCTCCCAGTTTTCCTCCGATACTTTTAGCTTCTCTTCCTCCTGTCAGCACAATTCCTATCATTCCTATTATCATTATCCACATTGAAATATTTGAAGCAGTTTCAGATAACTTAAGGACTGAAGATAAGAGAAACACTATTCCTCCACTAAGTGCCATATACCAGAACCCAGCATCATATAACGCATCTAAAGGCTTTCCGGATTTAAAACACAGATATGCCTTGATAGCCAGTCCAAAAAATAAGTGAATCAACCCAAAAGTTACGGAACCTATAAGCAGTTTCTGAAATTCCGTCGTCGGATTTACCAATCTCCATATTCCGGGTATTTCCAGTCCAAAATATGAGCCGTATAAAACTCCCCATATTATAACTGAAAAACTTAAATAAAAGAAAAATTTTATTCCAAGTCTTGATTTTTTATTAAGGTTTACAAATTTCAATACAAACAATGTTCCAAGAAGTAAAATCAGACCGTATCCCGCATCTGCAACCATCATTCCGAAAAATACTATATAAAAAGGTGTAAGTAAAGGTGTCGGATCTATTTCATTATATTTTGGATAAGCGTACATCTGGGTCAAACTTTCAAATGTACTTACTACTTTTCCATTTTTCAGTTTTATAGGAACACTTCCATCATTTAAGTCAGCTTCTTCAAAATCTATATAGTAATTTGATCGAGAAGCATCTGCCACTTCTTTTTCAAATTCTTCTCTTTTAGAAGTAGGAATCCATCCACTTATTATACACATATTTTCCGTTTTCGCCATTTTTTCGGTTTCAGTTATTCTTAACTTTTTATTTTTGAGATATTCGTAAACCGCTTCTAGATTGCTTAATTCTCCATCATAACTTTTTATTTCAGATTTTATTTTATTTTTTTCTTTTTTCAATTCCTGAATTTCATTTTTTAATTTTCTTATATGTTCTTCAGGGGTTGTATCTACTTTTAAATCTTCTACTGTAAAACTTGTTTCTCTGAATATTTCCAAAAGTTTTTCCTTTTCCTCATCTTCCTTGCCGGAAATAATCATATAATAAATATCTTCTTTGGTAACTTTCAATTCCTCATAGTAAGTTTTTTCAAGTTCATTCATTTTTCCTATAAAATTGCTTTTAAGCTTATACGGTATTGTTCCGAGATATGTATTTACCGTTTTCAGTTTTTTCAACTCTTCAGGATTTATATCCAACCTGTCCCACAGAGATATGCTATCCAGTTCTACATATTTTTTAGATATTTTGGAACGGGTTTCATCCAAAGCTGAGCCTAATTCTTTCAGCTTGTGACTCAATTCTTTCCAGTCATACATAGCCGCTTTCTTGGCAAGTTCTTCAAAGGTATAATTATCATTTCCTTTCATAACAGCTTTTATATTCTTTTTTATTACCTGATATTTTTTTAACAAGCTGATAGAATAATTAACCGAATAAATTCTTTCTTCAATTCTGGTTAGTTCTTCATTATTGATAATTTTTTTCAATGTTTCATCTTTATTTTCCACATTAAAATCAACAAAATTAACTTCTTTGAATTTTTGGAGCCTTTTAAGAATTTTAGCCCTCTGTGAGTCAAAAGCAATCAGATTAAATTTACTCATTTTAACTATTGCCATTATTTCACAATCCTCTCTGCCAGTAAATTTACTATTTCACTCATTTTAGTTTCTTCAATGTTCAATATATTTTTCAATTCTTCCTTTTCCTTGTTCAGAAGAAATTCGACATCTTTGTTAACTTCTTCCACTGTCTTGTCTTTTAATCGTTTTGCTTCTTCTTGAGCTTCATGAATTATTTTTTCACTATCTTCTTTTATTTTCCGCTCAACATCTTTTAAAATGTTTTTAGCGTTTTCATTAGCTTTTAAAATAATTTTATTAGCTTCTTTTTCAGTATTCCTGATTTTATCCAATACTTCTTTTGCCAAAATTTATTCCTCCTTTTCTCAGAATTTTGTTTTCATAAAAATATCAGTATATTAAATTATACCACATTTTATAGTTTTTTTTACTTCACAATATTTATTTTTTAAAAATGACTTTTGAGTCATTTTTATAATATCACTTTTATTTACTGGTGTCAAGGATGTTAACAAAATATTTTTTACTAAAAAAATTTTTATTATAATTCTGTAATTTTATTTACGTGATAGCACTGTCTTATAAAAATGCTTTTTAAACACCGGACTTTCCGATTTAAATTAAAAATATTTCGTTCACTATATTCCTATCGTACCGTCTTAATCTTAATTTTTTTATCATTTTATTAAGATTAATTTTCAACATCTAAATTTTAATATATAAAAAAGAATCTAAAGTAAGAATCGTAAAAATGTTTTTTATTTTACATTAAATAAGCATCTTTAGATTTAATTAAATTTAGATTGAATTATCTCATAATTTAAAAATAAATTTACAATTATAAGAAATATATATTTTAAAAATTAAATATTATTATTTTTTCTGAATTTTATGGAAATTAAATACAGCCAAAATTTATTTTTTGACATTTTCTGCACCTTATAAAACTCTCTCGGAAATATTTGTCAAACTTTTTTAAAAAAACATAAAAAATCCTAAAAATACTGAAATTATAAAAATTTCAGTATTTTTTATTTTATTAATTTATTTTAAAATTTTATTATTTTCAAAGTTTAAATTTAAATTTCCACATATTATACAGGGAAAAACAATAATGCAATAGCAAATAAAAACCCTGAAGAAAGCATTAATGCTGCTGAATATCCCATTATATCTTTAGCTTTAAGTCCAGTCACACCCAATACGGCCAACGCCCAGAAAGGTTGTGCCATATTTGTCCATGAATTTCCATATGCTACTGCCAATGAAGCTTTTAATACACTTCCATTGATAATTTTTGCCGATTCAATTGTTATAGGTCCCTGTACCGCCCATTGACCTCCTCCTGAAGGTGTGAAAAAATTTAATACGGAGGCTATTATAAATGTCCAGAAATAAAATGTAAACGGTGTACTTATTTTTGCTATAGCTTCTGCAATAAGTGCTCCCAAACCTGAATAACTTATTATACCCATAATTCCTGCATATAGAGGAAACTGAAAAATTATTCCTGCTGCACTGGATGTTGATTTTGAAAAAGAATTTACGAATTTTGATATTGTTCCATGTAAAAGTAGCCCTCCAAATAAAAATAAAGTGTTAATTATATTCAAATCCAGATTAATTCCCTTTAAATAAAAATAACGTACAACATAAGACATTCCAAATAAACCGATTATCATACATACAACTTTACTGTTATTTAAAAATTCTCCGAATGTTTTATTTTCCGTTTTTTCTTCTTCAGAAACTTTACTATCAGCGGCTTCTAAAGCTTCCAAAGCATATTCCGGTATTTCCTGAACTCCTTCATCTTTGGGATGTAAAAAATATGCTATTAACGGAACAACCACTACGAAAGATATTGTCAGAAAAATATTCATCGGATTAAACATAAATACACTCATCGGAATAATTCCTATTTCCTTTTCAAGGAAATGTCCCGGTGTTGCAATAGTTAATCCAACTGAACTTGAAAGTCCGACACACCATGTCATGTATCCTATATACGAACATGCCGATAGTAGACGATACTCAACTTCAACTCCTCTTTTTTTTAATGAATATGTCGTATTCCGTGCCAAAAGTGCTCCCATGACTGCACTTAATCCAAACTGAAGAAAAGAAATAAGTATTGTTATTAATGTAATTACAAATGCTGCCTGTCTTCCATTTTTAGGGATCGAAGCAATTTTGTTTATTATTGATTTTATTATAGGAGTATCCGCCACTACTCCTCCCACTATGACTACTAATGACATCTGCATCGCAAAAGACAGCAGTGTCCAAAATCCTTTGTACCAATTATCAAGACTTTGTATCGGAGATACTTTTGTCACAACAATAGAAATTATAAATGCTGTAATTGTAAGCATAACTGCAAAAATAGACGGATCCGGCATATATTTTTCAGATACTCTTGTAAATGATTCTCCTATTTTTACCAGCCAACTAGAATTAGATTTTACTTTTGCCTTGTTCATATACTTTAGTTATGTATAATAATTTCATATTATTATACTTCTCCTTTCTTTTGTAGTAAATTGAAAACTGTTCCAAATGAGAAAATATTATTTTTATTTCACTTTATAATTTATATAAATATTGAACTATAAAACTTTATTTTATCCTAAACAGTTTCTTTTTTCAGAATATTATTATAATTTTATTTTTTAAAATATTACTGTACTGTATATCCTCCATCGAGAATACATGCCTGACCTGTTATGCCTTTAGCTTCTTCACTTGCTAAAAATAATGAATAATCCGCTATTTCTTTTACATCCAGTAAACGTTTCTGGGGTATTAAAGGATAAAGAACCTGATTTAATACTTCTTCTACAGGGATATTGCGTGTTTTTGCCAAATCTTCAAATTGTCCTCTGACAAGGGGAGTATCAACATATCCCGGACAGATGGCATTAACTGTAATTCCTGAGTTTGCCGCTTCCAGAGCTGTAACTTTTGTAAGTCCTATTACACCATGTTTTGCAGAATTATATGCTGATTTTCCTGCAAATCCTATTACTCCATTTATGGAAGCTATATTCAATATACGCCCGAAGCCCTGTTTTTTCATAATTGGAAAAACTTTTTTTGTAGCAATGAAAGGTGCTGTGAGCATAACTTTTATTAAAAATTCAAATTTTTCCGTAGGAAAGTCTTCTATCATGGAAACATGCTGTAATCCGGCATTATTAATCAACACATCCACTCTTCCATATTTTTCGACACATTTATCAATGGCTGAATTAATTTCTTCTTCTCTTGTCACATCACATTTCACTCCGATACAGTCGTATCCTTTCTGGGTATTTCTATCAACCACTTCATTTAATTTATCCCCATTAAGATCAGAAAAAACTACATTATATCCTTTTTCAAGAAATGCTTCTCCTATTGACTTTCCTATACCGCTGGCAGCCCCTGTTATAAAAAGAACTTTTTTCATTGTTACCTCCTAAATAAAATTTATCAATTTATTCTAGCATATATAAAACAAAGTTATATAATTCCAAAACTTGCCAATATTATTACGGTAATAACCGCTATAGACGGTATTATTACTGTACACATACCTATATCGGTATATGATTCTTTGTGAGTAAGTCCTGTAACTCCAAGTAATGTGATGACCGCTCCGTTATGAGGAAGAGAATCAAGACCACCACAGGCTATAACAGCTATTCTATGAAGAACTTGAGGATTTATTCCTCTTGCCAGAGCTTCTTTCAGATATACTTCTCCTAGAGCTCCTAAAGCAATACTCAGACCTCCTGAAGCAGAGCCTGTTATGCCTGCAAGAGATGAAACGGAAACTGCCTCTGCCACTAAAGGATTTGATGAAAGTCCAAGTAATGCTCCTTTTATAATCCCAAAAGCTGCAAGCCCTGCAATAACATTCCCATATCCTACTTCCGAAGCTGTATTCATTATAGCAAGAAATGATCCGTTAACCCCTTTAGTCAAAGTTTCCATCGGATTTTCCATTTTTCTATAATTTAATGCAAAAGCAAGAATTATGGAAACAATAAGAGATGTTATCAAACTCCATTTCCCAATAACTTTTTCAGGAGTAGTTTCATACACTTCCAAATAATTCAAATTCATACCGGGAAAAATAAATTTTGAAAAAATAAATCCCAATCCCAGAACTACTACAATGGGTAATATAGAAGCTCCGAAACTCGGAAGAGAATTTATATCGGATTTTATAATTCCCTCATTTTTATGATTTCCATACCCTTCCCCCTTTGCCATAGCTTTAACTGCTCTGAACTGTAACCAGAAAATTCCGCTGAAAAACATAATTACCGTTGCTATAAGCCCTATAACAGGGGCAGCATAAACATCCGTCCCGAAATACTGCATCGGAATGGCATTCTGTATTTGTGGTGTTCCCGGCAGAGCTGTCATGGTAAAAGTAAAAGAACCAAGAGCAATAGCACCCGGTATAAATCTTTTAGGTATACTGAGTTCTCTAAATAATTCAGCTGCTATAGGATAAACTGCAAAAGCTACCACAAAAAGTGAAACTCCTCCATACGTAAGAATTGCACACGCTATAACAATTGCAGTTATGGCTCTTCTTTTACCCAGACTTTTGCATATTACATTTGCTATTGCCTTTGCGGCGCCGCTGTCATCCATGACTTTTCCAAAAATAGCCCCTAAAAGGAAAATAGGAAAATAGTTCATAACATATCCGCCTAAACTCTTCATAAAAATTTCAGTATAAGTAGCCAACAGATGTACTTGTCCTGTACCTATTCCTCCCATGAGTGCAGCAAAACATGCCAACACAGGAGCAAGAATCAATACAGAAATTCCTTTATAGGCAAGATGCATTAACAATATTAAAGATAAAATTATTCCTATTACACCAATTACCATAATTACCTCCTAATATTTTCATAATCAAAAGAGAGCTGCCGCTTTCTATTTAATTATCCTTCTTTCATAATAGGTATGTAAATTAATCAGTATAATGTTAATGTAAATATCTTTCTGTAATTTTATAATATCTTATTATTAAGGAATCAGTTTCCCTTCTGTTGCTTCCTGTACTTCTTCAAATGTAAATACATTATTAAGCTCTACTACTTTAAATCCGTCTTTTACAGGCTTGAACACTCCCATTTCGGTAATAATAAGATCTACCTGTTCTTTAGCTGTCAACGGTAATGTACATTTTTTCAACAATTTATGTTTTCCTTTATTTGTATGCTGCATAGCTACCACAACTTGACGTGCTCCTACTACGAGATCCATTGCTCCTCCCATTCCTGGAACCATTTTTCCCGGTATAAGGTAACTGGCAATATTTCCTTCCTGATCTACTTCAAGAGCTCCCAACACTGTCAAGTCGACATGTCCTCCACGGATTATTCCAAAAGATGTGGCACTGTCAAAAAATGCTCCTCCGGATATAATTGACACAGGCTTTCCTCCTGCATTTACTATAAGATTTCCTTCCGCTTCAGCTGATGAACCGAGACCTATAAATCCGTTTTCTGACTGAAACGTAATATTCATTCCTTCAGGAACATGATTTGCCACTAAAGTCGGTAACCCTATTCCTAAATTTACCAGTGCACCGTCTGTTAATTCTTTTGATACACGTTTTGCTATATACGTCTGAATTTCTTCTTTACTTAATTCAATCATTATCTATTTCCTCCTTTAACAATATAATTTACAAAATTATGCGGAGTATTGACATCATTAGGATCCAATTCTCCCACAGGAACTATGTTTCTTGCTTCTACAATTGTCACTTTAGCGTTCATTGCCATAAGATTATTAAAATTATTCTCTGAACCTTTATAACGTAAATTTCCGTTTTCATCTACCGTATCTGCAAAAATCAAAGCTATATCTGCATAAAGAGGTAATTCCAACAAATACTCCTGACCGTTTATCACTTTTTTCTCTTTTCCTTTTTCAACTAATGTCCCTATTCCTGTAGGAGTGTAAAATCCTCCCAATCCGAAAGCACCGGTTCTTATTCTTTCAGCCAGTGTTCCTTGAGGTACTAAATCTATTTCAGTTTCTTTCTCATTCATTTGACGCCCGGCTTCAGGATTTAAACCTATATGTGAAGCTATTATTTTTTTAAACTGTTTTTTTGCAACCATTTTCCCTACTCCTCTGTCCGGAAATCCTGCATCATTACAGATTAAAGTCAAATTTTTCAATCCTGCTTCCGCTAAAACATCTATTATCCCTTCAGGTGAGCCATTTGCCATAAATCCTCCGACCATTACAGTCGAACCATCCGGAATCAATGAGGCTACTTGTTCCATTTTAATAATTTTTTTCATTTTTCCTCCTAGAATTTTATAGTTTTAATTTTTTAATTATATAGCATTTTATAAATTTCGTTTAAGATTAGATTGACTATTTAATAAATTAATATTGCATTATGTTCCATTAAATTCTTATTTTCAATTCTGTTTTTATTTTAACTTTGCCTACATTTTAACAATAACACTTGCTCCCTGACCGCTTCCTATACATAATGTAGCCAACCCATATTTTGATTTACGCTTTTTCATTTCATGTATTAACGTAACAAGTATACGTGCTCCTGAAGCTCCGATAGGATGCCCTAAAGCTATAGCTCCTCCATTTACATTTGTCTTTTCGGGGTCAAATTTTAACTCTTGAGCCACACTTAAAGCCTGTGCTGCAAAAGCTTCATTTGCTTCTATAAGATCCATATCATTAATGGTCAAATTTGCCTTTTCCAAAGCTTTTTTAGATGCAGGTATCGGACCTGTTCCCATTATTGAAGGGTCTACCCCTCCATTTGCATAGCTTACTATTGTAGCTAAAATAGGAATTCCCAATTTTTCAGCTTTTTCTTTTGTCATTAACAATACTCCCGCTGCTCCATCATTAATTCCTGACGAATTCCCTGCTGTAACGCTTCCATCCTTTTTAAATGCCGGTTTCAATTTTGACAAACTTTCTGCTGTTGTATTATCACGCGGATATTCATCAGTATCAAATATTACAGCTTCTCCTTTTCTCTGGGGAATTTCAATTGGAATAATTTCGTCCTTGAATTTACCTTCTTTTATTGCTTTCATAGCTTTCTGCTGACTATAAGCTGCGAACTTATCCTGTTCTTCACGACTTATTTTATATTTATCTCCAATGTTTTCCGCCGTGATCCCCATATGATAGTTTTCAAAAGGATCTGTAAGTCCATCACTCAACATTGTATCCAGTACTTCTGTATGTCCCATTCTAGAACCCCAACGGTGTTTAGATATGACATAAGCGGCTTGACTCATATTCTCGGTTCCTCCGGCTAAAATTACTTCGGCTTCTCCCGCTCTTATTTTATTTACTCCGAGCTGAACCGCTTCCAGTCCTGAACCGCATACCATATTTACCGTCATTGCAGTTGTTGTATAAGGAAGACCGGCATTTAATGAAATCTGTCTTGCTATATTTTGACCGAGTCCCGCTCCCAATACATTTCCGAATATAACTTCTTCTATTATTTCAGGCTTAACAGCAGTTTCTTTCAAAATCCCATTAACAACATATTCACCTAACTTTACAGCTGAAATATCTTTCAATGTCCCTCCGTAAGTTCCAATAGGAGTTCTTAACGCTGAAACCACAACTACTTCTTTACACATTTAAAATCACCTTTTCCTTTCAAAAAAATATTATTTATATTTTAAAATTTATAAAAAACTCTTTTTTAAGAATTTAACTCTCATTTTATGTGTATAATTTATTAAAAAAATTTTTTATTTTTTATTATCAAGTTAAAAAATTATCTTTTAACACTTACCAAATATAGAATAATATTATCTAATTTTTTATTTGAAAAAAAATTAAACAAAATGAATTTACTCTCAATTATTTATAACACATTTTTTTTAAAAGTCAAATTTTTTTTAAAAATTTATACAAAATTATCTAAAAATATTTATTTATAGCCTAATTTATGGTACAATTATTTTAAATAGAAATTTAGAAAGGCTATTGTTATGCTAAACACAAGAGAAAAAATTATCAATTCGTCTATAGAGCTTTTTTCATCTAAACCCTTTGAAAATGTCTCCATATTTGAAATATGTAAAAATGCCAATGTTTCTAATGGAATTATATATAAATATTTTAGAAATAAAGAAGAAATCTACAAATTTCTTTTGTCAGAAATAATATTGAGAATAAATTCACATCTTAGCAAAATAGAAGGAGAAAATATTGAAGAAAGATTAAAAGACTTTGTCAGAAAAAACCTTGAACTTACTAAAAAAGAATTCAAGCTTATAAAAATATATCGTCATGGTCAATACAAATTTCTTGAATATGAAAAAATGATACAGAAGGTCTATAATAAATCACTTGAAAGTGTTTATAGAAGAAAACTTAAAGCGATTGAAAAATTTTATATTTTATCAATAATAAGACATATCAATATATATTACACGACAAAAGATATTGACCCTGATTTGGATTTTTTAATTAAGTCATTAATGTACGGTTTTTTATATAAATCCAAAAAAGTAAATCTGGAACTTGATAAAAGGATATTTTATCTCCGTGTTCCCGTTAATTCCTCAAATATAAAATATAAAATATTAAGTGCAGGTACTGAAATATTAACAAGCCGGGAATATAGTTCTGTAAAAATTACCGATATTACAAAAAAAGCCGGAATTTCAGCCGGAGCATTCTATATTTATTTTAAAAATAAAGAAAGCTTTTTAGATTCGGTTATTTTAAATATACGGAAGCAGGTAATGTTTTTCCTGAAGGATAATTTTAATCCTAATTATACTGCTTTGGATAATCATATCCTATTTTTATATCTGCTTTTTGAATATTATAAAGATTCGTATTTTAAATATAAACTGATAAGAGAAATGGAACTTATTAATAACAAAATATATGAAATGTTCATAGATAAAGATATTGAATTTTATCTTGAAACTCTGGATGATATAAAACATAATTTAAAAGATAAAGAATTGATAGCAGTTATGCTTCTCGGTATATCTCATTACATGGGAATAGAGTTTTTTTATACGAAACAGTTTAAAAACAGAAACACTTTTTTGGACGAAATAAGATTTTTTATACAGAATGGTGTTGAAAAGTAAAAATTATTTTATTTTTATATTTTATTGACTTATTTTGAAATTTAATATAAAATTGTTAAAAATTGAAATAAGGAGATTTTTATGCTAGAAGTAGGAATGAAATTTGAAATGATTAAAACTGTCACTGAAAACGACACTGCAAATAAAATTGCTTCAGGAGCGATTAATGTTTTTGCCACTCCCGTTATGATTGCATGGATGGAAGAAGCTTCTTCAAACCTGGCACAAAAAGAATTGGAATCAGGACTTTCAACTGTAGGAACTGAAGTGAATATTAAACATCTGAAGGCCACTTTAGTCGGAACCGAAATGAAAATAACCGCTGAATTAAAAGAAATTGACAGAAAGAAATTAATTTTTGAGGTTAAAGTTTATGAAAAAAAAGAAAATATTTTAGTGGGAGAAGGAAGTCACACAAGATTTATCATTGATTCCGAAAAATTTTATGAAAAAATTAAAAACTATCAGAAATAAAAAAATATGAGGGTAATTTTTACCCTCATATTTTAATTATTTATCAAAATACGGATTTATTTTTTACGAGTGCTTATCACTCTCCTGTAATTTTGCTGTCAATTACAACTCTTTAAACTTCAAAATGTCTATTATATTTAAAATAATAAACTCATTTCACTCAAACAGTTTTTTAAACTTTTTTTCATATTTTTTATTGAAATAATTGAATATGAAAAGTTTTTTTATATTTCAATTTTTTCCAATATTAAAAAATTTTCTAAAAACGTAAAAAGTCAAATGATTTTTAACTCAATTTTTTAAAAATTGAAATTTACACTAATTATTTATTTTCACATATTTTATATCATCATTTGGAATAAAACCAAGCTGTTTTGATTTTTCTTCCACTTTTTTTAGATCAAAATTTGATATATAGGTATTTTCGAGTGTTTCCACTTCTTTCTTAAGCTCATTCAACTTATTTTCTATATTTGTCTTTTCAATCCCTAAATTTGAAACATTATATGTCATCCACATTTTTATCATCATTGTCGATACAAGGAGAAATATGTAAAACATTGTCAAACTTACTACTGCTATATTAACACCTCTGACTTTTATTGCTGTTTTTCTTTTTATTTTTTTTTGAACTCTTCGTGGAACGGTAATTATTACTTCATTTTGAAAGTTGTCATATTTTTTTATTGTATGTGAAATACTTGGAAATTCTATCATCTGTAGTTTTTTTTTGTTCATGTTTAACTCCTTTCAAATATTCTAAGTTTTGCCGAATGAGCTCTATTATTGAACTGTAATTCTTCTTTTCCGGCAATAATAGCTTTTTTTGTAATGACCTTTCCTAAACTCTTTTTCTTACATATGCAGATTGGTATTTCAGGGGGACATATGCAAGGATTTTCATATTTCCTGAATTTTTCTTTTACTATCCTGTCTTCAAGAGAATGAAAAGTTATGACAAGAAGCTTCCCACCTTTATTTAGAAGATTTACCGCTTTATCAAGTGTTTCTTCCAACACTTCAAGCTCTCTATTTACATATATTCTTATTGCTTGAAATGCTCTTTTAGATGGATGCTTTTTCATACTTTTTCCAATAGATTTTATTATTATATTTGATAATTCCAATGTCGTTTCTATTTTTTTATTTTTCCTGTATTCCACTATATTTTTTGCTATTTTTCTTGATTTTGGTTCTTCACCGTATTTATATATAATATCAGTTATTTCTTTTTCACTGAAAGTATTTACTATGTCATAGGCACTTATAGATAATTCTTTATTCATTCTCATATCAAGCTTGGCTTCATATTTATAAGAAAAACCTCTTTCCTTATTGTCCAGCTGATTTGAAGATACTCCTATATCCATAAGTATTCTGTCTACTTTACTATATCCTGCAAAATAAACTACTGAATCAATATTTTTAAAATTATCCTGAAAAATTTTCAATTTATCTCCGTATTTTTCCAGCTTTCTTTTTGTAAAATCAATCGCTTCAATATCCTGGTCTATTCCTATTACTTTAGAATCGTCAGAGGACTTTTCCAAAATTCCTTCGCTGTGTCCTCCACCACCCAAAGTGCAGTCCACATAAATTGCCTTTTTATCAGATATTATATTTTCAATAACTTCATTAAATAATACCGGCTTGTGATACTCCACTTTGAACTCCTTTCCTGTTATAACTTCCTCAAGCTAACCTTTTTTAAATTTAGAAATCCATTCCGTCAACTATATCTTCAATAATTCCGCTTTTCTGCTCCATATAACTGTTCCATCTTTCTTCTGACCATATTTCTATATGATCGTCACTTCCCATTACTGTAGCATTTTTTTCAATTTCTGCATGACCTATTAAAGATGACGGCAAATTCAATCTCCCCTGACTATCTAAAGTTAATTTTGTGGCTGCTGATAATATAAAACGCTGATAGGCTCTATGGTTACTATTAGTAGTTTTCAGCTGCTTAAGTCTCTGAACACGGTTTTCCCATTCTTCCATGGGAAATAAATCTATACAATTGTCCAATCCTCTGGTAATAACAAATTCACTTTCTCCAAGCTGTTCCCTAAATTTTACGGGTAGCATCAGCCTACCTTTGTTATCTACCTTACAGGAAAACTCTCCCATAAACATAGCAGCCACCTTTTCCTTAAATAACTTCCTAATTTTTTAATTTAAAATAACAATTTTTTCTAATTAACTTCTTCCTAATTTTACCTAATTTCATAACCTTTTTTCTTAACTTTTCCTAATTTTATATGTTGCTTCTTTAAGTTTTATAGTATCAGTATTATCTTTTCTAAATATTTTATAAGTGTTTTAAATAATCCACTTTTTACCACTTTTTACCACTTTTTACCACACATATAATATAACCTTATTTTTTTATATTTTCAATTATTTTTTCCTTTGACAATTTTATACTACACATGTTATTTATTTTTTCTGTATGATATGGAAAAGCAAATAAAAAAAAACACAATATCTTGTGTTTTTTTGAATTATATATTTTTTTAATTTTTAATGTTATTTTTTATTTATTTTTTATATAATTATTTGTATACAATCTGTTTTGCTATTTTTTGAGATTTTTCTTTTCCTTCCAGTTCTCTTATTATTTCAAGAGCAAAATCAATCGCTGTTCCGGCTCCCCTACTTGTAATTATATTCCCG
The DNA here is from genome assembly GCF_003932895.1 of Leptotrichia sp. OH3620_COT-345. NCBI lineage: Bacteria > Fusobacteriati > Fusobacteriota > Fusobacteriia > Fusobacteriales > Leptotrichiaceae > Leptotrichia > Leptotrichia sp. OH3620_COT-345. The sequence goes on from NZ_RQYW01000001.1 coordinate 271,472, forward strand.
TCCGTTACTACATTTTCTTTTGTCAGAACAGCTCCTTTTTCTACTATTTCTTCCTCACATGACGGAAAACATATCGCTTTTTTCCCTTTCAATATTCCCAATCTTGATAGAATTGTCGGTGCTGCACAAATTGCAGCCACTTTTTTTCTTTCAGAAAATTCTTTTACTTTTTCAAGTAGTTTTTTTGATTTCATATAATTATCTGTTCCCGGTCCTCCAGGTAAAACTAACATTTTGTATTCTTCAAAGTCTACATCGTCTATTATTTTATCAGCAAGAACAGTTATTTTTCTTGAACTTATTACATGTTTGTCCTGAGTGATTGAAACTGTATCCACTTCTATTCCGGCTCTTCTAAGTAAATCAACAGGAGCCATTGCTTCAAGTTCTTCAAAGCCTTCTACAAAAAATAGCAATACTTTTATATTTTTATTATCCATATTTTTACCTCTTTCAGATTTGTTATTGTAAAATTTCCTATTTTATACTTAAAAGTTGCTTGAAATTTCATTATTTTATTTAACATTCTATCTAATATTTTATTTTGTTTTAAATCCGTCTTATCATATAAAATATAGTCATTAAAATTAAATATCCGCTGTCTTTTATAATTATTAAATATAAAATAATGAGAGCATATAAAATACGCCCTCTGCTTTTTTATGGTAATAGTTGCTCCAGAACTTCTTCAGGAGTATTTTGTTGTAAAATTAAATCTCTATATTTTTGTGCTTCAACATAACTGCTGTTTCTTATAATTTTTTTAACTTGTAAAGTTGAAGATGCACTCATACTGAATGAATCAAGTCCCATACCGAGGAGCAGTTTAGTTGCTTTTTTATCTCCTGCAAACTCTCCACACATACTTATATTTATATTTGCATCATGAGCTGCATCAATAACTTTCTGAATTGCTTCCAATACTGCCGGATTAAATGAATTATACAAAGAAGATACCATTTCATTTCCTCTGTCTACTGCAAGGAAATATTGTGTCAAATCATTTGTACCGATTGAAAAGAAATCCACTTCTTTAGCAAATTTATATGCAATTATAGCTGTTGAAGGTGTTTCAACCATTATTCCCACTTTTATGTTTCTGTCATATATTTTTCCGATTTCATCAAGTTCTTTTTTACATTCTTCCAAAATGGCATTTGCTTTTCTGATTTCATTTATAGAACTTATCATAGGGTACATTATTTTTATCTGTCCATATTGAGATGCTCTTAATATTGCTCTTAGCTGTGTCTTGAACATATCCTTATTTTCCAATGAAATTCTTATCGCCCTATATCCTAAAAATGGATTCAGTTCCTTAGGTAAATCCAAGTAAGGAAGTTCTTTGTCCCCTCCTATATCCATAGTTCTTATAGTTACAGGCTTTCCTTTCATTTTTTCTGCAACTATTCTATATGCCTGATACTGTTCTTCTTCTGTAGGAAAATGGTCAGAATTCATAAACAGAAATTCCGTTCTGTAAAGTCCTATTCCTGTTGCTCCCGACTCCAACACTGCATCAACATCGTTAGGACTTCCTATATTCCCCCAAATATCGATTTTTCTTCCGTCTAAAGTCACGGCATCTTCATTTATAAGCTTTTTCAACTCTTCTTTTTCTTTCTTTATGTTTTCTCTTTTTACTTCATATTCCGTTATTACTTCAGTAGGCGGATTTAAAAACAGTTCTCCTGTTTCTCCATCCATTATTACATCTTGCCCTTCTTTTGCTTCCCCGAGAATTCCTTTTACCCCTACTACGGCAGGCAACTCAAGAGATCTTGCCATTATTGCCGAATGGGCTGTCTTTCCTCCTACTTCAGTGATAAATCCTACACAGTTTTCTAAATCAAGTTGAGCAGTATCTGACGGTGTCAAATCACTTGTAACAACTATAGTATTCGGTCCCAGATTACTCAAATCATTTATTTTCAATCCTAAAAGATTTTTAAGCCATCTTTTTCCAATGTCTTTCAAATCAGCTGCTCTTTCTCTCAAGTATGGATCATCCAACTGTGAAATCATTTCGCAGTATTCTTCTATCCCCTCATTTAATGCCTTAGCTGCAGACATTCCTTCAGCTTTGATTTTTTCTTGAACTTCCATAATCAGATCTTCATCTTCAAGAAGCATTATATGTCCGTCAAAAATCGCAGCTTTGTCTTCTCCCATTTTTTCTTTTACCTTTTCCCTGATAGCAATTAACTGAGTCTTTGATTTTTTCAGTCCTTCTTCCAATTTGGTAAGTTCCGATTCAATTGTAGAGTCAGCAGGTTTTTCTTCAGGTATTACCGGCTCCTCCTCAATAAATAGTAATACTTTTCCTATCGAAACTCCTTCTGAAGCTCCGATTCCTGTTAATCTTTTCATATTGTTCTCCTTATATATAATTTTTTTAGTTACTGATAAATTTTATGATTCAATTAAAATATTTAACTAACTGTTAAGGATTCAACAATGTCCCCTGTAAGCGTATCTATAATTTCTTCCTGTTCAGGTTTTAAAGTAGATTTTATGTCAAGAGGTTCTCCGACTATTTCAATTTTTTTGAACTCATTTGCAAACTTATTTTTCAATGCTGTCAATGCCCCTGTTGCCCATGTATGATTCCCAAGTAATGAAACTTTTCTGTTTTGAAAATTGAGAGAAGCCAATTCATGCAGGAAAGAATCCATGACGAGATACAATCCTGTGTTATATGTCGGCGCTGCCAATAGTAAGTTACTATATTTCCATGTTTCTGCTATTATGTAAGAAGGATGTGTTTTTGAAACATCAAATACCCTTATATCCTTTATTCCTCTCTGGGCCAGTTTATTTGCGATACAGTTCACTATATTTTCAGTATTTCCATACATTGAAGCATATACTATTACTACTCCGCTCTTTTCAGGAGTATATGTACTCCATTTGTTATATAAATCAAATAAGTGCTTTATATCCTCTTCAGTTCTCCAAATAGGACCATGTAACGGTACAACCATTCTTATTTCAAGTGCATTTAATTTTTTTATTACATTTTGAACTTGAAGCCCATATTTCCCAACTATATTTGTATAATATCTTCTTGACTCTGAAGAATAATATTCATCAAAATCTACTTCATCTTTAAATATATTTCCGTTTAATGTTCCAAATGTTCCGAACGCGTCTGCAGAAAACAGTATTTTTTTCGTTTCTTCATAAGTCATTGTCACCTCAGGCCAATGAACCATAGGCGCTCCTATGATTTTTAACTTATTTTCCCCTAAATCTATAACATCTCCTTCTTTTACTTCATAATAATTTTCCGGAGCAAATTTATTATAAAACTGTTCAAAAAAAGCAAAAGTTTTTTTATTTCCCACTATTTTCAATTTTGGGTATAATGCCAATAAATCTTCTATATTTCCACAATGATCAGGCTCCATATGATTGATTATTAAGTAATCCAATTCCCTATCTTTCAGAAGATATTTTATATTTTCCAAATATTGTGCTCTTATCGATGCATCCACAGTATCAATAATTGCAGTTTTTTCGTCAAGTATAATACTTGAATTATATGAAACTCCTTTCGGTAAAGGAAAAAGATTTTCAAATCTTTCCAGCCTTCTGTCATTACCTCCTATCCAATAAATGTTTTCCGATATTTCCTGAACGCAATGCATTTTCACTACCTCCTAATTTTCTCTCCTAATTTCTTTTATTTTATCTCTTAAAAGCTTTACTATTTCTCCTTTTCCAAATTCAGTGGCCATATCCATGGCAGTTCCTCCGTTATTATCTTTTATTAAAGGATTGGCTCCATATAATAATAATAATTTCACTATCCTTGTATTCGACTTTAACGTAGCATCTTCCAACGGTGTCCATCCGTCAGTTCCACTTTTTTCATTCACTAAATCCGGAGCAGTTTTCAATAGTATTTCCACAGCTTCTTCATTTTCATAATAACAGGCAGTATGTAATGTCAGTTTTCCGAAAACAGGATGTTTCTCTCTTACATCCGCACCGTTTTCAATTAAAAACTTCAATATTTCATTATTTCCCGATTCTATTGCAACAATAATCGGTGTATAGCCGTATCTGTCTTTGGAATTGACATCTATAAGTACATCTTCAGCTTCTGTCTGAGCTACAATTTCCATTTCCAGCTCTGCACCGTATACTCCCTTGTTATTTCTATCATTCACTAATTTAAGTTTCTGTTTCTGTTTTTTTTCTCTATTTTCCTTTGTATTCAGATATGCTTTGACATATTTATTGTTATGATCTTTAATAGCCGAAAAAAACAGTTTTAATTTGACATCTATTATTTTTTCAAGTCTGGCTTTTTTCACGAAATCCACTGTTTTTAATTCTCCTGTATTTTTTTGTACAGAAAAAATATTTACACATGCTGACATCCACATAAAAAAAATGCCATAAACTAATGTATTTTTTATCATATTACACTCCTTAGTCTATAGCATATTATACCACAAATATTTCACTATGTCATTAGTATACAGGCAAAATTTTAATCCATTTTATTAATTTCTTTTAAAATTTCATCTATATGTCCCTGAACTTTTACTTTTCTCCATTCCTTCACAATATTACCATCAGTATCTATAAGAAATGTTGAACGTTCTATTCCAAAATATTTTTTCCCGAAATTTATTTTTTCTTTCCAGACTTGATATTTCTCACAAACATCTGAATTTTCATCACTTAAAAGAAGAAACGGTAATTTATATTTTTTCTTAAAATTTTCATGTTTTTTTAGACTGTCTTTGCTTATTCCCAAAACTTCGACTCCTTTAGCTTCAAGTCTTGCAAAATTATCTCTGAATGAACATGCTTCTTGAGTACAACCAGGAGTACTGTCTTTAGGATAAAAATAAATTACTACTATTTTTCCCCTATAATTATTTAAACTAATCATTTCACCATTATCTGCTGGAAGTGTAAATTCCTCCGCTTTCATGATTAAATCCTCCTATTTCATAAAGTCAGGAATATCTATCTTTTTTTCCTCTTTCGGTATGTCAATATTTTCTTCTGACCTTTTATTTTCAACGCTATTTTCATTTTCTGTACTTTCAATATTTTTTTCAATAAAAGTTTCACTTTCCTCAATTATAACCTCGGGAGTTTTTATTTCCTTATTTTTAGACTCATGTTCGGTACCTATCTCAGAATTTTCATTACTTTCATCAAAATTATCTAAAGAAGACATTTCTACTTCATTTTCAGATTTTTGTACTGTACTTTCTTCAATAACTCGCTCTTCTGTATTTTCATGCTTTTCTTCTTTTCTATCATTTTCATGACTCAAAATTTCTTCTACAGTTATTCCTGATATAATTTTTCTCACTTCTTCACCTGTAATTGTTTCTTTTTTCAGAAGAAGCTCGGCAACACCGTCAAGTTTTTTCCTATTTTCTCTAAGTGTATCCAATGTTTTATTATATTCTTCATTAAGTATTTTTCTTATTTCCAAATCAATTTCTCTTACTGTCTCATTACTTTTATTTGACACAAGACTGAATTCCTCATCAGAATTTTCAAGATTTACAGGACCTAATATTTTACTCATCCCTACTCTTTCCACATACATTCTTGCAAGCCTTGTTGCATGTTTTATATCTGAATAAGCTCCTGTACTTATATCGTCCAATACAAGCTCTTCTGCCGCTCTTCCTCCAAACGCAACTTTTATTTTGGCAAGTATTTCTTTACTTGCAATAACCAGTTTCTCTTCAGGAAGAGGCATCATAAATCCTCCAGCATCTCCTCTCGGTATTATAGTTACTTTATGCACAGGATCGGCTCCTTCAGTCACTTCACTCATTATTGCATGACCTGCTTCATGATATGCAAGAAGCTTTTTTTCTTCAGGTTTGATTATTTTACCTTTTTGACCTAATCCCATCCCTATTTTATCTACTGCTTCATCTAAATCTTCCATAGTAATGGTATCTGATGATTTTCTTGCAGCTAATATGGCAGCCTCATTTAAAAGGTTGGCAAGATCGGCTCCTACAAACCCCGGAGTTATCTTAGCTATATCTTCCAGTTTTACATCATCTGAAAGTTTTTTATTTTTCGCATGCACTTTTAATATAGCAATTCTTCCCTGTAAATCAGGAGCATCTACATTTATTCTTCTATCAAATCTTCCAGCTCTCAATAATGCAGGATCAAGTATATCTTCCCTATTTGTAGCTGCTATTACTATTACTTTTGTATCGGTTTCAAATCCGTCCATTTCTACAAGAAGCTGGTTCAATGTTTGTTCTCTTTCATCATTACTTCCACTATTTTTCCCAGTACTTCTTCTTCTTCCAATAGCATCTATTTCATCTATAAATATTATTGAAGGTGTACTCGACTTTGCCTTTTCAAATAAATCTCTTACTCTTGAAGCACCCACTCCAACAAACATCTCTACAAATTCCGAACCTGAAATTGTATAAAATGAAGCCCCCGATTCTCCTGCTACAGCTTTCGCAAGAAGTGTTTTTCCGGTCCCCGGTCTTCCCAGTAACAATACTCCTTTCGGAACTCTTGCCCCGGCTTTAGTATATTTTTCAGGATTTTTCAGAAAATCAACTACTTCTTTCAATTCTTCTTTTGCTCCGTCAACTCCTGCAACATCATCAAATTTCACATCAGGTTTTTTATCCAGTTTATCCGCTCTCGATTTTCCGAAACCGAATATATTTCCGGGTCCTCCTCCTTGTGACCCTCCCATAATTTTTCTACTGAAAAATATTACTATTCCTATCATCAGAATCATAGGTAAAATCTGAATCAAAAACACGAGAAAAACTCCTGATGATGACGGTTCCGCTACTTTCAAACTTACTTTTTTATTTTCCATTGCCTGTACTATAGTAGGATCATCACCTATTCTTTCAGTTATTTTTCTTGTGACATATGCTACTTCCTTTTTGTTTTCTTTCAAAACAGCAATTAACTTATCATCTTTTTCAGTTATTTCCTTAAATGTTCCGTTTTTTATTTTTGTTATGAATTCACTATAAGGAATTTCTTTTTTTTGCTGAAAATAACTTTGAACATTTCCATTCCAGAAGAATAGAAATCCCATTGTTATTAATATAATTAAAGTAAAAAATGCAGGAGAACCTCCAAATGGTGATTTATCTCCATTTGACCCTCCTCTTTTCCGCTTATTGTCATTTCTCAATTCTTCCAATCTTTTTCTTATATCATCTTTATTTTTATCGTCCATTCTTCCTCCCAATTATTAGTATCTTTTCTTGGATTTCCAATTTATTTATTTCTTCTTCTCTTATTTTTTTTACCTTTTGAGAAAATTTAATGTCTCCTACTGCAATTATTTCTTTCATTTCAAAACTTTCAGTTTCCTGTATATACTCGATAATAGGAATTTCTTCTCTTTTCCACTTGGAAATTTTTTGATCTATTAAAATTTTTTTAACTTTCTTATGACCTAAATTATTTAATAAAACCATATCTCCTGATTTTCTGCTTCGAATAACCAGTTTTTCTATATTTTCATGTCCTGAATTTTTAAATTTCAAAAATACGTAATCTGTATTTCCAGTTTTACTGAATTTTTTTGTAAATTCTTTCAAGCTATTATATAAATGTACTTCGTAATTGTACCACTCTATACTTTGATTTATCTTTATAATTTTCGTATTTCCATATTCAGCTGTATTTTCCGGTTTTTCATATTTATCAATAATTTTTATATTTCCGTATTCTTTTCTCAAAAACTTGTTCTTCCCTAAATTAAACTCTTTTGAACCTTTTGGATTAATTATACCGTTCGTATTAAATATATTTTTATACAGCTGATCAATTTTCCTTCTGTTGATTTCAATATTATTCTCCTGCAAATATTTTACAATCATATTTTTTGACTCTTTTTCATCTTCTTTTTTATTTATTTCAGAAATCAGCTCATTTATTTTTGATTGAAATTCAGGATTTATTTTATAAAATTTTGGAAAAACCTCATTTCTTATATAATTTCTCGTATATCCATTTTCTTTATTTGTATAATCTGTCAAGTATTTTTCTCCGTTTAACTTTAAACAATCCAATATTTCCTTTTTTTCAAAAGATAAAATAGGTCTTATTATATTTCCTCTTTTTTTAGGAATCCCTTTCAAACCTTTTATTGATGTTCCTCTTAAAAGCCTGAATATAAAAGTTTCCACATTATCATCAAGATTATGCCCTGTCGCAATTTTGTCGTACTTTATTTCATTAAGTGTTTCTTCCAGGACTTTATATCTTAATTCTCTTGCTGCAAGCTCTATTGATTTTTTATTTTCTAAAGCATATTTTGTTACATCTATACTTTTTATATATAAATCAACATTATTTTCTGAAGAAAACTTCTTTACAAATTCCAAGTCACTATTGACATCATATCTTAAATTATGATTTACATAAAGTATAGAAAGTTTAAGAGAAAAACTCTCTTTAAAAAAAGATAATGTTCTGTACAAAAAAACCGAATCAGGTCCTCCTGAAAAAGCTATCAGTATTTTATCATCTTCCCTTATTAAATTGCTTTTTTCCAATTTGTTTATTTTTTCTTTTATTTCTCCGAAAACAAACATTTTTTCACCTATTTTCCTATTTTAACTGTCCTGTTTCTTTTCTTTTTTTAAGGTGTTCATCATGGGTTTTTGAATAATATGTTTTTCCTTTATAAGTAAAAAAGAAAAGGTTATCATTGACTTCAGCTTTTTCTACCGCTCTAAATGTCTCAATAGGAGGATTTCCTATAGGTGTTGGCGGCAGTCCTTTGACTTTATATGAGTTATAAGGAGTTTCCATTGCTTTTAATTCTCCTCTCAATGCCTGTCTTCCCAATTCATATTTTAGTGTAGCATCTGATTCAAGTTTCATATCAATTTCCAAACGTTTTATAAATACACCTGCTACCTTCGGTTTATCAGCTAAATCTGAAACTTCTGCTTCAACAATTGATGCAAGCTTCAACTGATCATAAAACTTCTTTTTGTCCGGATATTTTTCAGAAGGGAATTTTTTTAAGAATTCAGTCAATATTGTTACCATTACTTGTTTTGTAGTTGTTCCCTCAGGAAAAATATAAGTTTCAGGATAAAAATATCCTTCAAAATTATTATTTTCATGAGGATAAGGAAAATCAATTTCTTTTAATGCGTTGTCTATTTCTTCTTGACTTCCCAATCCCAAAGCATCTATTCTTTCATATACTTGCTTTTTTGTGAATCCTTCAGGTATCGTAAGCCTTATCCCGTTTGAATCTTTATTATGTATTTTTTTTATTACTTGATACCTTGAAAATTTGCCGTTAAATCTGTAAGTTCCTATTTTCAGATTTGAAGAACTTCCGGTCATTTTGAGATATATTTTGTCTATTATTCCATAATTTAATCCCATTTTTTTATATATTTGCTGAAAATTCGTACCTTTCGTTACATTTATATTTACATTTTTATATTCTTTTTTTATATAAAAAAAAGTGTATACAAATATTAAATTGACAATAACAAGTATACTTATAAATACATTGAATGCTATCAGTATTTTTTTCATATTTCTCCCAATCTTTCATTTTTTTATTATTTCACAAACTTTATTCAATCTATTTTAAAAAATTCTTCAATATTTTTATTTAAACGCTCTTCTATTATCCTTGCTCTTCTTTCCTGCTCTTTTTTTCTTATAGTTTCCATATCGTCCGGATTTTTGTTTTCTTTATTGTAAATTACTGTTTTTAAATTGCTGTTTTTATTAATTATTTCCTTAATTTTTTCTTTTTCCCCTATTGATAATTTCACATTTCCGTCCGGATTTCTGGAAAATACTCTCAAATTCCCGTCACTTTCAAATTTTATTATCATATATTTATATTCATTGTCAAAATATATTATCTCATTTTTATAACTTTTAAAAAGACCTTTCTCGGTATTTAAATAAACTTTTCCTTTTTTTTCGCTTATCCAACCTCTTTCCTTATTTTCAACCCATATGTTTTCTTGTGGAATATAATAAGTTTTTACTATCCTGTATCCATTTTCTTCCTGTTTAAAATCATACTTAATATTTTCATATTCAGCTTCCTGAATATTTGATGTTTTTACAAGATACCATTTACCATATGAAGCAGGTGTATAAAATCTTAAAACCGGATTCAATTTTTTATCCAATTTATTTATAGCTTTTTCAATTTTACTTTTTTTATTAGCTTTTACTTTTTTTTCATCAATTATCTGTTCCAGATAGATAATATCCTCCTCTTTAAAATTATCAGTTTCCGTCTTATTTTCATCAACTACTTTTACTTTTACAGTTTCATTTTCTTTTTTTATATAATTTTTTTTCAACTGAGACTGTTTTTTACCTACTACCTCTGAAAATACTGAAAATGAAAATAATATAAAAAAAATAAACATGTATGATTTATTTACTTTCAAGTTTTTCACCTTTTTCATTACAAATTTTTCATAATTATAGCATATATACACTTTTTTATAAAGTAAATTATTGCATTTTTAGAAGAAAACCGTTACAATATTTTATCAAATTATTTGGGAGGAGCTTATGAAAAAGAAAAATATAATTTTATTTTTTTATTTTTTTATTCTAATTTGGTCATGCGGAAAGTCCGACAATGTTTTTGAAAATAAAGATAAGAAAAATTCTGAAACAGAAAAAAGTAATAATCCTGAAAATAAAAATTCAAATAGATCTTTAAAAGAACAAATTACAATTATAGGGGTCGGAGATATTATGCTTGGCAGTAATTATCCCGACACCTCCTTATTGCCTAAAAATGATGCGGATATTTTGAAAAATACCGGACACATTTTAAAAGATGCGGATATTACAGTAGGAAATCTTGAAGGTACACTTTTTGACAAAGGAGGAAATCCTAAAAACTGTTCAAATCCAAGTGTATGTTATGTTTTCAGAACTCCGTCAAAATATGGAAAGTATTTAAAAAATGCAGGTTTTGATTATCTCAGTATTTCAAATAATCATAGTAATGATTTTGGTTCGGAAGGTCTCAGACAGACAATGGAAAATCTGGATAAACTGGATATAAAATACTCGGGAATAAAAGATAAGGCAGAAACTGCATTTTTAGAAAAAGATGGAATAAAATACGGCTTTGTTTCCTTCGCCCCCAATAGTAAAACAGTAAATATAAATGATTATGATTATGCTTCAAAGCTTATAAGATCTGTAAAGGAAAAATCAAACATTGTAATTGTAATGTTTCATGGAGGAGCAGAAGGAAATTCAAAGCAAAATATAACAAGACAAAATGAAATATTTTATGGAGAAAACAGAGGAAATGTATTTAAATTTGCAAGAATGGCCGTAGATAGAGGAGCAGACATAGTATTTGGACAAGGACCTCATGTTACACGTGCTATAGAATTGTATAAAAACAAATTTATTTCTTACAGTGCAGGAAATTTTGCTACATATGGAAAATTTAATTTAAGCGGTCCAAGCGGAATAGCACCTATTTTTAAAATTACTATAGACAGTAAGGGAAACTTTTTGACAGGAGAAATTATTTCAACCAAACAGTATAAAGGAGGATTAGGTCCCTTTATCGATAAAAATATGGAAGCTGTTAAGAAAGTCATTTATTTAAGTAAAATTGATTTCCCCGAGGGAAATGGTCTTGAAATTTCTTCAGAAGGGAAAATAAATAAAATTCAATAAAGTTTTAATTAGTGAGGGCTCATTGCCGCCCTCACTCTCCTGCTATCGGCTACAAAATTTTTTATCCCTCATAAATATTCATTATGCTTGGAAAACAGCAAACTCTCTTCGCTCAGACAGCTGTTTTCCTTTTCAGCATAATTTCATATTTCTTCGGAAAATTTTGAATGCCGAGGTTTTTACTTTTATTCTAAATTCTAAATACCCTTTCATTAAAGCAATTTGAATATTTAATAATATACTATAAATCATTTATTTTTATTTCTAAATAACTTTCTACTTCTTGAGGTAACATTAAAAATGTTTTCTTACCTAACAGTACTCTCTTATATTCTTCCAAACTACAACTCCAGTCTTGCCATTCTTCATCATCAAGTGTAGATTCAAATTCTACTCTGTCTTTATATATTAAAATATCAAATATATCCGTTCCTGTTTCAAAACACTCTATTTCTCCTTTTTCTACCCTCTCTATTCCTTCTAATTCATACTCTACATCACTTATATAATGCATTTCCCATACAGACCAAGTTAAATAACCTGAATAGTTTTCATCATATTTTTCCGGTTCTATTACTTGACAAAACGGTGAAGTCCATAAATCTCCGCTTTTTTTTCATTACATAATAAAATTTTACTTTCATATTTAATTCTCTCCTTCATATACAGGATAGGCTCTTGTTCCCTTATTGTTAAGATGGCCTTCTATTTTTATACCACTTGGTGAAATTCCGTTCCAACCAATACCTCTTTTTGTATCTTCAATTTCAAACTTACTACTATTCCAAGCTCCTTGTACTTCCCATTTTATTTTATCTACACTCCAATCATCTGGAAACATTGTTGTTTTTGCTCTTTCCTTCCGTGAAGGCTCATTGCCACCCTCACTCTCCTGCTATCGGCTACAAAATTTTTATCCCTCATAAATATAAAATTATGCTTGGAAAACAGCAAACTCTCTTCGCTCAAATAGCTGTTTTCCTTATCAGCATAATTTTATATTTATTCGGAAAATTTTGAATGCCGAAGTTTTAATTTTACCTTTATATATCATTTATTTCTACTTCAAGGTAACTGTTTATATCTCTTGGCATTTTTAGAAATTCTTTCCAACCAATTAATGCTTTCTTATATTCCTCAAATGTACATTGCCAATCTTTCCAATCATCATCATCTTCCCAAAAATATTCAAAATACACTTTATCTTTAGTTACCTTAAACCCAAATATTTCTATTGCACTTTCATAACTTTCTATTTCTTCATTTTCTATCTGTTCTATTATCCTTACATTTTCATTTATATCACTGTTATCTATTGTATTTATTGCATTCATTAAATATTGAGAATAATTTTTATGATATTTTTCCGCATTTACAATACTGCAATACCCTCCCCATAATTCCCCTCTTTTACTTATATGATAATAACATTTCATCTTCACTTTAACTCATCTCCTTTATAAAGAGGATAAGCTAAAACTTTATTGTTCACAAATCCTTCTATTTTTATTCCGCTTGGAGATGTTCCTTGCCAATTTTTTTTATTGGATTTATTATTTCAAAATCACTACTATTCCAAGCCCCTTGTACTTCCCATTTTATTTTATCTACACTCCAATCATCTGGAAACATTGTTGTTTTTGCTCTTTTTCCCTTCCATATGTCTTTTAGCGGATCATATATCTCCACTTTGGCTTGGTAAGCTCCATTTTTATCTGGAATTTTAAATATTCTTGTTACTCTTACATTTTCTCCTACTTTATGTCCTCCTGCTGTTCCTTTTCCATTTTTTGTTATCTCTCCCTCTATTATATGTTTAAAATCAAATTTTGCAACTTCAGTATTCTTCTGATACACATAATTAGGATTTTTTATTAAGTAATCAGACTTTATAATATCACCATAATTTTTTACCACTGCCTTCTGACTTATATAACTTAATAAACCATTTTCCGCCTTTATATTGTAATATCTATCAGGAGTTGTAAATGTAGGACTCTTGTACTCCGCTCTTCTTGCCCTCTCCTTAACAACATAATCCACTATACCGTTATTCTTATAGTAATTGTTATAAGTGTTAAGCTCTGCCGACATCACTCCCGTCATTGCATTTATATGATTATAGTCAGCTTCTGTTCCCCCATGATTTACTATATAATCCAGTATCGGGTTTCTTATCTTTATAGCATTTGATGTCAAACTGTCATTATGTTTTTGTACCCTTGTAAATTCTTCTATCGCTTTACCTTTTTTCAACCCACTGTCTGTCGATAAAGCATATCCTACATTCTGCAATCCTACATAGGTCTCATTTAAACCCATTCCTCCTACACCTAAACCCGAACCCATCATTTGAGCTCCTATAAAACATGCTCCTCCATAACAAAGCATGCCACCTAATGCTACCGATGTCCCTCCTATTTTTGCTCTCATTACTCCTGTACCTGTCTGTATCAAACCGTTCAGTAACATATCATTTTTTATATCTTTATTAGCTTGAGCATCTATCTTCCTTATTCCATAACCTGTTACAAATAACCCAGGTACATAAACTACCTGTCCGTTTAATACATCTTTTCTGAATTCTTCCAATGTTATTTTTACAAGCGGTAGTTCTCTATCCGATACTGCTCCTCTACTGTCTGCCTCTTCATTTATTATACGTTCATTTACAAGATAATACTTTCCTTCAGAAGTTATTACTTTCATTTTATAAGTAAATACATTACCGTTTTTCATTACATGTTCATAAAATGCTTTTTCTTCTGATGACATTACCTTATCTTTTTCATATAATTCATCTTCTTTTATCTTTTTTACGCCTTCTTTATATATCTTTTCTACTTCTTTATGACTTTTACCTTTTCTTTTAGCGGCTAAAGCTTTCTTTTCAACATTTTCATATTTTGATATTTTTCTTAAACTTTTTTCTGAAGCTATTTTACCCTGTTTTCCAATATTTACATTAAACTTATTCTCATATCTAAAGTCTACTCCTATTAAATCTTTAAACTGCATATCCTTATTACTATATCTGTTAAGTCTTGCTCTGTCTTCATCTGTTAGCTTTGACATTACAGGTCTACTATCTTACCGTCTTTTAAATACCTGTTTTCCTTTACTTCCCCTAAATGCTTTCCATATCTCCCTTCTACATATCTTGCTTCATACTCCGTATCTTTCCCAAGTATCTGATGTGTCAGCTCAT